>CAZQYE010000011.1:0-20977 GCA_964597375.1 uncultured Myxococcales bacterium | reverse complement strand
CCGTCGCTCTCGGTCGGAGCAACGGCGACGAAGACGGCCGGATCTCGCGCGACGCTGGTCGGCGAGACATCCTACATTTCCTTTTTCGACCACCGCTACGCCGACGGCAACCGCACTCGGTTCGGAGACGAGCTGCGGCTGAACCTGGCCTTGTCGTACCGTTTGCTCACGCGCACGGCGGCCAAGTTTCGGCTCGATGCGAACCTGGAGGCGAATTATCTCCATCTCGGCCGTGATCGCAGCAACGGCGCCCCCGAGACTGCAACGGGCGGCGACGTTCTCTACGCGGTTCCCGGGCTTCGGCTCTACTGGAAACAAACGAGCGTCGGCATCGGCGTCAAGTTGCCGGCTGCAACGGACCTGAACGAGGAACGCCTCCAACAAGGTTCGGAAGGCAAGGAAAAGTACCGCCTGATCGTCACGGTGTCGGTGCTGATCTAGGAAGGATTGCTTCTCGGAAACGAAGGAACGAGAAAAGAGAGACGTGCACATTCCCGACGGATTCATCGCTCCGCAAGTCTACGTTCCGGCCTACGCCGTGGCGTCGGGATTGTGGGGCTGGAGCCTTAGGGGGGTGCGCCGGATCCTGCGCGAAGAGACGATTCCGCAGCTTGCCGTTCTTACCGCACTTTCGTTTGCCGTGATGATGATCATGATCCCGCTGCCCGGCGGAACGTCGGTACACGCGACGGGGGTCGCTGTGCTGGCACTCTTGTTCGGCGTGCGTACGACCTTTCTGGCCACCTCGCTGGTCCTGGCGCTCCAGGCTTTCGTCTTTGGGGCCGGCGGTGTGACGGCGCTTCCGGTGAACGCGCTGGCGATCGGTCTCGTAGGCGCCCTGGTCGCTCGCGGCAGCTTCCGCCTGCTTCGAGGCATCCACGAGACGGCGGCACTGGTTGTGGCCGGGTGGCTTTCGATCAATGCGTCCGCACTGATCGTGGCTCTGGTTTTGGGGGCTGAGCCGCTCATTGCCCACGATGCCTCGGGCCACCCGCTGTTCTTTCCGTTCGGGTTTTCGGTCACGCTGCCGGCCGTCATGATTCCTCACGCTGTAGTCGGCCTCGGCGAGGGCGCTCTGACAATGGCGCTGTGGCGAATCGCACGCGCCCGGGGATGGAACGCGCCGTGACGAAGGCGCGCGCTGCGCTGATCGCGTACTTGCTGGCGCTGGTCGCCGGTACGCTCGTGCACGACGCCGCGTTCTTGGCAGTGGCCCTAGTAGGCGTGGTGGCGATCGGTGGCCGCCGCGCCCCGGCGATCCTCCGGCGGGCGGTCCTGGCGGTGATCGCATTCAATGGAGTCGTCACCGCTGCGTACGTCGTCCTGGCGAAGTGGCAGGGCACGTTTTCGCTCGACTACGTCGTGCTGATCAATCTGCGTGTATTGCTTCTTACATCGCTGACGTTCCTGTTTGCCACCCGCGTGAACGTCTTCGACGCTCTGGCGTTCTCTCCGGCTCTGACCTACGTCCTGGCGATTGCCTACGGGCAGATCATGACCTTTCAGCGCGTCGTCGAGGACTTTCGGCTGGCGCTTCGCAGCCGGTCGATTCGCCCCGCAACGCTTCGGCAGCGCTACCGCCAGTCGGCGGCCGTAGCCGGCTTGTTGCTGGACAAATCGACGCATACGGCGGCCGAAATCACGCACGCGATGCGGGCTCGGGGGTTCTTCGATGAGTGAGGTCATCGAACTCGACGGCGTGACGTTCGCCTATCCCGAGGGCGACCCCGTGTTGCGCAGCATCGGCTTTGCTCTCGCACCGGGCGAGCGTGCCGTCCTGCTCGGCGCCAACGGGTGCGGCAAGACCACGCTGCTGAGGCTCCTCGATGGGCTCATCTTCGCCCGGCAGGGACGCTATCGCTATCGGGGACAGGAAGTGACCAAGCAGCGATTCAAAGACCGCTCGTGGAGCCGGCGCTTCCGCAGCGAGGTCGTCCTGCTCTTTCAGCATCCCGAGGCGATGCTCTTCAATCCGACCGTGTACGACGAGATCGCCTTCGGGTTGAGACAAGTGGGAGCCCATGATCTGGACGGGCGTGTGCGCCACTGGGCGGCCCAGCTCGGGCTCGAAGGTCGTCTTGCAGAGCCGCCGTTTCGGCTGAGCGGGGGAGAAAAGCAAAAGCTCTGCCTGGCTGCCCTCCTGGCGCTCGAGCCTCAGGTCTTGCTGCTCGACGAACCGACCGCAAACCTCGATCCGCGCAGTACCGGCTGGCTCGTCGATTTCTTGCGCGATCTCGAGGTGACGATCGTGGCTGCGACGCACAACCTGAGTCTGGCCGGAGAGCTGGGCAGCCGGATGCTGGTACTGTCGGAAGACCACGAGCTGATTTTTGACGGCTCGCTCGCCGAGCTTCGGTCCAACGAGGACGTACTGCTGGCGGCCAACCTCGTCCACCGGCACGGCGATCGAGGGCTGCACGCACACGACTGGAGCTGACCAATGCCGAAGAGGACGGAACGGAAGACAAGGCGACGCCGGTTCGGGCGTGACGTGGCGGGTAGCACGGATCAAACCAAGAAAGTCGGGCGTTCGATCGAGCGAAAAAGACTCGATCGAACGACGGGGAAATCGAGTGTTGGGAAAGCCAGCGGCGCCCGGCCACGCGCGCGAGGCGGCCAAAGCTCGGGCAGGGGGCAGGCCGCAGGCGTCGCCGACACCACCCGTTTTAGCGTATCGCTTCCCGACGCGTTGCTAGCCGAGCTCGACCGGCGGGTGACCCGGCGCGGCTATGCGTCCCGATCGGAGCTGGTGCGCGACTTGATCCGAGAGCGTCTGGTCGAAGATACCTGGGCGGCCGGCGACAAGCCGGTCGTTGGGGTCCTGACGATCGCCTACGACCACGCCCAGCGCGATCTCAGTCGCAAGCTCGCCGACGCTCAGCACAGTCGCTATGCGAATATCCTGTGTACGACCCACGTCCACCTCGACCGCCGTAACTGCCTCGAGATCATCATCATCCGCGGACGTCCAGACGAGATCGAGCGCATTGCCCTGGCCAGTGGCGGGCTCAAGGGCGTTCGGTTCGCCAAACTGACGCGAGCCTCGGTGGTTCCGCATTGAGAGGCGTGCGGCCGCTCGCGTTTACGCAGAGTGATCGTGTTCGAAAGAGATCCCAGCCCTGGCTTTCTCCTTGCCGCTGTCTGCGCGGCCGCGAACAGGCTCTAGCGGGACTTCCTCGCGTCGCGGACGCGTGCCGGGACGGCAGCCCTCCCCGGGTGCCGGATCCTGCCCTGTCCCGTCTCGACAACGGCCCGGGAGAACCTCGCCCGCGACCGGCGACTAGATGCAGCGGGCAGTTAGAATCCGGCGACGAGAGTGAACAGTCCGAGGGCCACGAGCACGAGGCCGGTGACTTGCCGCTCGTGGTGTTCGAGGTAGCGGGAGCGGATTCGCTCGGCGCCGTGAAGTCCAAGGTGAACGAGCAGGACCATGCCGAGCACCGTTACCGCGAAATACACGATCGAAATCGCCGCGATTCCAATCCAGCCGAGTGCACCGCCCTGCAGATAGTAGGCTTCGATTTCAATGCACGGCGAAAAAAACATTGCCGCCGACAAGCTCAGAACGATCGAAACGGTGGGCGCCTGACCACCAGCGGCGACGTTTTCGGGAATGTGCTCGTGGCTGTGGCGACCCCGGTAGTCGAGTACTAGATAGACGGCACCAAGCCCGATCAGGACCAGGGCTGGGAGCAGCCATGGCAGGACGGAGTCGGCGGCAAGTTGGTAGCCGAGCAGCCCGACGCCGAGGCCGATGATGATCGTGCTCGCCGCGTGCGCGGCTCCAGTGACGGCGGTGATCACGAGCGACTCGGCGTGACTCCACCGCTGGGCCTTGCTGACGGCCACCAAGGGCAGCCAGTGGTTCGGGATCGCCGCATGGATCAGGCTGAGGGCGAGGCTTCCGAGGAGGATCTGGGTCAACTCTGGTTATCCTTGTTCCCCGTGCGCCCGTCCGACGAGGGGAGCGATCGACTCGAGGCCTTGCGCTTCGAGGTAGTCGGCAAGGCCGTCCCGGATCTCGGCTGCGACGTTCGGGTTGCTGAACAGAGCCGTGCCGACCTGGATCGCCGACGCCCCGGCCAAAATGAACTCGAGGGCATCGCGCGCCGAGCTGATTCCGCCGATTCCAATGATCGGCAGCCGGGTCGCTCTCCGGGCACGAAAGGTCATGCCCACGGCGATCGGCCGCAGTGCCGGACCGCTCAGGCCCCCGTGGGCGCAGGCTCTTTCCGAGTCGCGGGCATCGGGATCGATGATGGTGACGGGCATCGTGTTCGAAATGGAAAGCGCGTCGGCTCCGGCAGCCTCGGCGGCCCGAGCTACCTCGGCTGCATCGGCGAGCGGCGAGAGCTTGACGATCACGGGCTTGCTCGTCGCCCGCCGCACGGCTTCGGTGACCGCGGCACAGCCGGCGGCGCTCTGTCCGAACTCGATTCCGCCGCTCGAGACATTCGGGCAGGACAGATTGAGCTCGACACCGTCCACGGCATCAACCTGGTCCAGACGCGCCGCCAGCTCCGCGTAGTCCTCGACGCGCTTGCCGAGAATGTTGGCGAACACCCGCCCGCCGCAGCGCCGCCGCCAATCGGCGAGGAAAGGAACCTTGTCGCGGATGAAGGCGTCGATTCCGACGTTTTCCAAGCCGATCGAGTTGACGGCGGCGCTTTCGATTTCCGTCATTCGGCCCGGCAGGGCGCCGAGCCACTCCGGCGGGTTGCCGGCCCGCGGTTCGAGCGAGAGCCCTTTGGTGAAGATGGCACCCACGGCCGACCAATCGATCTCGAAACGTTCCTCGAGTTCACGCCCGTAGCCGCAAGTTCCCGAGGCCAGACCAATGGGGGTCGGCCACGTCGTCGTTCCGATTCGTACCGAGAGATCGATCACGATCGAACCTCAGGTGGAGCGAAGATTTCGCTGGCCTCGTACACCGGCCCATCCTCGCAGATACAGCGCCAGCCGCCGTGGGCGTCCCGGTGCGTACAGCTCCGGCACACGCCGAATCCGCAGCCCATCCGTGCTTCCAGACTGACCCAGCACGGGAGGTCAGCGGCCGCGGCAACCTGGGCGGCGGCTTCCATCATTGGGGTGGGGCCGCAGGCCAGTAGCATGTCCGGACGGTAATTTTCCAGGCGGGCGCGCAAGCAGTCGACCGCCGTGCCACGATACCCCTCGGACCCGTCGTCGGTTGCAAGCTCCACGTCGATCCCGGCGTCTTTGAGAGCCCGCGCGAATCCGGCCTCGGCGGCAGTGCGGGCCCCAAAAATGACCCGTAGCCCTGGAGCGGCGGCCATGCCTCCAAATGGTGCGGCACCCACACCGCCGGCTACCGCCCAGCAGCGGCCCTTCGGCTCGGGGAAGCGATTGCCGAGCGGTCCCAGAACGACTACCGGTGTGCCCGGCTGGGCGGCGATCAACGCCTGGGTGCCCCGGCCGGCATCCTTTACCAGCAGAGCGATGTGGTCGGGATCGGGTGCGAGAAAATAAGAGTAGGGCCTGAGCAGAATGCAGTCGGGACGCCCGGGGCTCTCGACCATGGCGAACCGGCCAGGATCGGCTCCGCGGCCGATTCCGTCTCCCTCCATGTCGACACGGGCGAGGCCGGGTCCCAATTCCAGGACCCTCGTGACCGTTGCCTGCACCCTGCGAGCCCGCATGCCCTCATCTTCTTTGACCAGCAGCAGCGCTGCGTTGCAAGCGCACGAACGCTCCTCGTTCGGGGTCGTTCGTTCCGCTCACACTGCGATCCTGGTGGCGAGACGGCGGTTTCTTCAGGAACCGCCGCCCGCCGAGGTCGTTCTCGGTTACTCCTCGGCCATAAAGGAGTAGCGATAGTTCGTCGGCGGAACGTACGTCTCCTTGATGCTCCGCGGAGAAACCCAGCGCTCGAGGTTGATCCAGCTGCCGGCCTTGTCGTTCGTGCCGGAGGCTCGCGAGCCGCCGAACGGCTGTTGGCCAACGACGGCACCGGTGGGTTTGTCGTTGATGTAGAAGTTTCCGGCCGCGTTACGCAGCGCCTTCGTGGCTTCGACGATCGCAAACCGATCCTGCGCGAAAATCGCCCCGGTAAGACCGTACGGGCTCGTCGTGTTGCACAGCTCCATTGCATCGCGGAAGTGCCGGCTGTCGTAAACGTACACGGTCAGCACGGGGCCGAAAATCTCTTCGCTCATCAACTTCGAACGCGGATCCTTGCTCTCGACGATCGTCGGTTGGATGAACAGCCCGTCGGTGTCGTCGTACGTACCGCCCGTGAGGATCTCCATGTTCGGATCGTGGCGGGCGAACTCGATGTACTCGGTGATCGTCTTGAAGGCCGCGCGATCGATCACGGCGTTCATGAAATTGCGGAAGTCCGTGACGTGGCCCACCTTGATCGTGGCGACCTCGTCGAGCAGCCGCTCGCGCACCCGCGGCCACAAGGTGTCCGGGATATAAGCGCGACTGGCCGCCGAGCACTTCTGGCCCTGGTATTCGAACGCCCCGCGGACGAGCCCGGTCACCAGGGCCTCGATGTCGGCAGACTCGTGAGCGAAGATGAAGTCCTTGCCGCCGGTCTCTCCGACGATACGGGGGTATGCCTGGTACTTGCGGATGTCCGACCCGATGGCCAGCCAGATCGTCGAAAAGACATAGGTCGAGCCGGTAAAGTGTACCCCGCCGAGATCGGTGTGGTTGAGTACGGGCGGGCCGATGACCGGACCGGGGCCGGGCACCATGTTGATCACTCCAGGCGGCATGCCGGCTTCTTCTAAGATCTTCATGATGTAGTAGGCGGGAAGGACCGCGGCCGATGCGGGCTTCCACACGACGGCGTTCCCCATTAGGGCCGGTGCGGTCGGCAGATTGCCTGCAATCGACGTGAAGTTGAACGGGGTGATCGCGAAGACGAACCCTTCGAGCGGGCGGTGTTCCATGTAGTTCAGAACGTCGGGCGTGGAGATCGGCTGGTCGTCATAGACTCGGGTCATGAAGTACGGATTGAAGCGCCAGAAGTCGATTAGCTCACAGGCCGAGTCGATTTCCGCTTGATGGCAGGTCTTGCTCATGTTGAGCATCGTCGCGGCGTTGAGCGTGTGGCGGTACTTGCCGGCGAGCAGCTCCGCCGCCTTCAAGAGAACCGTCGCCCGCGACGACCACTGCATTTCGCTCCATGAGATCTTTGCGCGGTTGGCGGCGTCGATCGCCAGCTCCGCCTCCGCTGCACCGGCACGGTGGTACTGCCCGAGGCGGTGATGATGGTCGTGAGGCTGCAGGAGATCGACCAGGTCTCCGGTGCGGACTTCCTTCCCATCGATGATGCATGGAACTTCGACCGGCTCGGCCAGCATGCGCTCGAGTTCGGCCTTCAGTTCCTCGCGCTCCCGGGTTCCCGGAGCGTAACTGAGGACGGGCTCGTTCTTGGGCTCGCGGATGTGGAACAGACCGTTGAACATCGAGATTCCTCCTTGGCTTGCGTGTCCGCCGAGCATGTCGCACCGGCGCCGCTGTTGCACGGGTGAGGCTGCACGCCGCTGTTGCCCGGGGGCTGCGCTCGGCTGCTGCATGGGTGGGGCTGCGCGCCGCTGTTGCCCGAGGGCTGCGCGTGGCTGCTGCACGGGTGGGGCCGCGCGTGGGCTGTTGCCCGGGTGAGCCCGCGCGTGGCTCAGGCCGCGGAGTGATGTCGGGGATCGCGGGTGCGCAGGTCGAGACGACCGGCGATGCCTGTTTGCTACAGGCCGCTCGAATCGAGGCTCTTCGCCTCGTCTTCCGTCAGGTGCAGGCCGCACTCCTGCTTTTTCCCGCCGAAGCGAGTGTCGCGCTCGTGGGCGTCCTCTGCAGTCATCGGACGGCTCGAGTGCCAGTCGCCGACCGTGACGTAGCCCTTGTCGAACAGCGGGTGATAGGGCAGGTCGTGCTTGGTCAGGTACTCATGCACGTCTTTCGACGTCCAGCGCAAGATCGGTGAGATCTTGACGATGTCGCCCTGCATGTCGATGCGAGCGAGGCGGCGGCGGTGCTCGGTCTGCTCGGCGCGGATGCCCGATATCCAAGCTCTCGCGCCGAGTTCCTTGAGCGCCCGCTGCATCGGCTCGACTTTGCGAATGCGGTCGTAACGGTTGAGGTCCTCGACGTCGTCGCTTTCCCACAGGCGCCCGTACAGGGCTTCCATCCGAGCCGGGCTGATCGGCGATTGGTACACGTGCAGGTTGAGCCCGAGGCGTTCGGTCAGCTCCTTGGCGAACAGATAGGTCTCCGGGGGCAGGTAGCCGGTATCGACCCAGACCACGGGAATATCGGGTTTTACCTGCGTAACGAGGTGGAGTGTGGCGGCCGCCTGGATACCGAAGCTAGTACTGACGATCACACTGTCGCCGAACGTATCGACTGCCCAGCTTACGATTTCTTGAGCGCTGGCCGCGGCCAGCCGCCGGTCCGCCTCGGAGACGTCGACCGTGCCCGGCGGGGCCGCCGGCGCCTCGGCGCTACTACCGTGTAGCAGTCTGTCCGGTTGACTCGACATGGCTCATGCTGTGCGGGGACCCCTGGGGCCGCGCAAGTGGTGATCTTAGCAGCAGGGAGGCCAACTGCAACGTGCTGCTTTGTGCCGCCCGACCGCCGAGCTGGTGCTCCGTGCCGCCCGACCGCCGAGCTGGTGCTCCGCGCTGCCCGACCGCCGAGCTGATGCCCCGCGCTGCCCGACCGCCGAGCCGGTGCGCGCGCGGGCCGATCGCCGAGCTGGTGCGCGCGCGGGCCGACGGCAGAGTGCGGGGCAGCCGCGGATGCCGGATAAACGCAGGCCCGCTATTAGAACCCTGCCGGCGGTTTGCCGGCCCCGGTTCTGGCAGATGCGCGATAAACGACCGCGCGCCGCGGCCGTTGCGGCGGCGCGGGCTATCGATCTGCGAGGGCATTGGGCCGGCCGCGGCATCGGACGGCTGTCGTTGGATCGGACGTGCGAGTATGTAAAGAAAGCGAAGGGCGAACGCGCCCGCTGGGGGGCTGAGACACAGCGTAGGCGGCCGGTCCGGGGGATTCTGTTCCGCCTAGACGGCGCCGGTTCGACCGTAACGATGAATCCGTTTTAGGGGAAGAAGCAGTGCTGAAGACGAGAATCACCGAGTTTTTTGGAGTGGAATATCCCATTGTCCAAGGCGGCCTGATGTGGATCGCCAAGGCCGAGCTGACTGCTGCGGTCGCCAATGCCGGAGCGATGGGGTTCATGACCGCCTTGACGCACCCGACGGCCGAGGCGTTGCGGCAGGAGATTCGCAAGTGCCGGGACATGACGGACAAGCCGTTCGGCATCAACCTGACGTTTTTGCCGACGCTCACGCCGCCCGACTATCCCGGGTACATCGACGTCTGCATCGAGGAGGGCATCAAGTTCATCGAGACCGCCGGGCGCAATCCCGAGCCGTACATGGAACAGCTCAAGTCCGCCGGGATCAAGGTGATTCACAAGTGCACCTCGGTGCGCCACGCCATCAAGGCGCAGAAAATCGGCTGCGATGCGGTGAGTATCGACGGCTTCGAGTGCGCGGGACACCCGGGCGAGGACGACGTGACGTCTCTGATCCTCATTCCGATCACCGCCGATGCTCTGTCGATTCCGATCGTCGCCTCGGGCGGATTCGGTGATGGCCGCGGACTCGTCGCGGCGCTGAGCCTTGGTGCCGACGGGATCAACATGGGCACGCGTTTCGTCGCGACCAAGGAGGCACCGGTCCACGAAGGCCTCAAGAAGGCGCTCGTGGAGGCGGACGAGCGCAGTACGCGCCTGGTCATGCGTACCTTGCGCAACACCGAGCGCGTGCTCCACACGCCGACGGTCGACAAAGTCCTGGAGATCGAAGCACGCGGCAACGCAAAGATCGAGGACATCGCCCCGTACGTTGCCGGGAAGGTCAACAAGGAAGAGGTCCTCGAAAAAGGCAACGTCGAGAAAGGGGTCATGTCGGCCGGGCAAGTGGTCGGTCTCATTCACGACATACCGACGGTCAAGGAGCTGATCGACCGCATCGTCGGCCAGGCCGAGGAGATCATCGAGAAGCGACTCGCCGGGGTCGTTGGGAAGGGCTGACGACTTCCCCGCGCGCGACGTTTTTCGGTAGCGGCCGCGGCCTTGCCTGCGGTACCATCCTAGCGTGAGCGTCGTGCAAGACGTGTGGTTCGTCGGTTGCTTCACGTTTGCCGTGCTGACCGTTGCAACCGGCTACACGCTGGTCGTCTACCTCATCGAGCGGGTGACCCGCTGGCAGGTGCTCACCGAGGGGCTCTACTGCGCCGTCGTGATCGGCTTTTTCGGCGTCGTCCTCGGGTACCCCTGGCTTGCAGTCTGGTATCTGCGGCCCTGCGCGATGATCTTCGTCGCGGTCTACCCGCTCGGGCCGATGGCCACCGGGTAGGCCCGGCCGAGCCCGGCTGAAGCCGATATTTCGTCATTGTTCGACGTGCTCTCGGCGTTTTCCCAAGGCCTCCCGCCTGCGGCTCCGGCCGCGGCGAGGGTGCCACCGACCGTGGTCGACCTCCGCGGCCGAACTTGATTCCTACTAAAAAACAAGCAGATAGCGAGAAAAGCTAAACGGTTTCGCCGCCTCGGGGCAGATCGAAGGAAGGAGCCGCCGTAGGGCACGCGAGCCAGGGTTTTGAGGTGGCATGGTTCCTGCTTTTCACGAAGGCAAGGCGACTGCGGAACGGCTCGAGGTTCGGTCCGCACGAAATGCCTGGTTTGCCACGGCCAGTTGGGGGACTGGGGGAAATCAGTGGCTTGCGGACCGAACCGGCCTCCACGGTTGCCTGGCCGCCGGCCCTGTCGGCTGCGGGGGGCGACAACGGGCCAGCATGGCGGCTCCTTCCCAGCGGCGCCGGTCGCCCAAGCGGCGGCCGGCGCTGTCCTTTCTTTGCGCGATCGCAAAAGCGCTGTCGGCGGCTCGCCGAGCCTGCGCCGCTCGGCTGCTCTTGACTCAGAGACGGATGCCGGGACGATGGCGGCGCGCGCCGTCACGGTGGCGCAGGTTGCGGCAACGGCCGCTTGGAGGCGACCCGATGGTCAAGTTGATCTGCTTTCTCCGGCGTAAGGAAGGCCTCACCCCTGAGGAATTTCACCGCCACTGGACCGAGAACCACGGTCCGCTCATCAAAAGCCTTCCCAACCTGGCTCGGCACATCGTCAGGTACGAGCAGCACCGGAGAATCGCGGGGACCGAGGATCTGGGCACCGAGGGATACGACGGCGTTACGATCCAGTGGTTCGATCGCCTCGACGACTTTCTCGCCTTCGTCGGCGAGCCGGACTACGACCAGTACATTTATCCGGACGAAGAGAAGTTCCTCGACCGCAAGAGCCTGGTGTGGATGATGACCGAGGAGCCGACGGTAGTCATCGACGGCCCGACCTCGGGTTGAGGATCGATCGAGCGGACGCGAGAACCTAATAGGGGTCGCTTTCTTCTTCCAACGCCTCGGGCGGCTGTTGCTGCAGTGGGCGGCGTGGCACGGAGTGTTCCCAATCGCTGAGAAGCGCGCGTACTGCGGCGATGAAGGCAAGCGGTTGGTCCAGGATCAGGTGGTGATAGGCCTGCGGCACCTCGACGATTGGGGCATTGCGGTCGAGTAACTCGTACATGTACTCGCCCGTTTCGGGCGGTACGAGGTTGCTGAACTCTCCGCGCAGAATGGCGACCCGGCAACGGGTTTCGGCCAGATACTCGCTCAGGGGTTTCGGCGAGACCTTGTGGAAGACCATCGGATCGAACTTCCACGTCCACCCCTTTTCGGTCCGCCTGAGCGAGTGCCTGGCGACGTGTCGGAGAATGAAATCGTTGTCGCATGGCTGCGGCGGGACCAGGTGGAAATGCTCGATCGCCGTCTCCAGGTCGGGATAGGTCTTGGGATTACGGAACATTCGGCCGCGGGTGCCCTCTTCGCTTTCCGGTGAAGGACGGCGGACCGGGGCATCGACGATGATCGTTCCCGCCAGGCGTTCTCCGAACAGTGCCGCCGTCACGATGCTCACCTGTCCCCCCAAACTGTGTCCAATCAGCACGAACGGTTCGCGAAAGCCGGCGTGGTCGGCCACCGCCATCAGCTCGCGCGCCCAAAGTTCCCGCGGGTACTCGTCGCGGCGGCCGCTGTCCCCGTGGCCGCTGAGGTCGGGGGCGACGACGTGATAGTGGTGCGTGAGCTGAGGCGCCAGGAAACTCCACCAGTGCGCATGGGCCGCACCGCCGTGAACCAACATCAGACCGGGTTTGTCCGGGTCCCCCCAGCGCAGGTAATGAATCGGGCAGCCTTCGACTTCGAGCGTGTCTTCGTGGTACGGGGTGGCGAGAGCGCCGGTGAACCATTTCGGAGCGTTGGCTGTCATGGCGCGATTGTGACGGAAAAGCGGGAGTGACGAAACCTTGTGCAAACGCGACGTTGCATGAGAAGATGACCGAGGATGACACGTAGGCGAAAGGGCGAGAAGGCTGCATCGGCGGATGCGCCGGGGGGTTGCAGCGCCGTGCGGCTGGACCGCTGGCTGTGGGCCGCCCGCTTTTTCAAGACACGCAGCCTTGCGGCCGAAGCGGCCACCGGCGGGCACGTGCAGGTCGGTGGCCGGCGTGCCAAGCCGAGCCATCCGGTTCGCGTTGGAGATGAAATTTGCGTGACCAAGGGGCCCTACCGCTGGACCGTCGTGGTCGAAGGGTTATCGGAGCGGCGCGGTCCTGCTACCGAAGCGGCGAGGCTGTACAAGGAGCATCCCGAGAGCATAGAGGAACGCGAACGCTTGCGAGAGCAGCGGCGCCTCGATCCCCACCCGTTCGTCGATCCTGCGTTCAAGAGCAAGGGACGTCCTTCCAAGCGGGACCGACGGCGCCTCGAGGATCTGACGGGGCGGCGGCGCTGAGGGGGAAGTCAGCCTAGATGTGACGACATTCGTCGGCTGGCTCTGCGCGGTTCACTCGGCGTCGGGCGTATCGGACGCGTCGCCGCTGGGTCCGCCGCCGGCTAATTCTTCGAGGCGCCGCTTGGCGGCCTCTTGAATCGCCGCATCGTCTTCGCCGGCAAGGTGTTCGAGGAGGGCTCGATCGTCCAAGCGTTCGATCGCAGCCACTCGGACGCGGGGGTCGGGATCCCAACGGGCCCGGTTCGCCAGTACGACCGGATCTTCGACACGCCGGACGGCGGCACGGCGAACGCCCCAGTCCTCGTCGTTCTTTGCGCGGTTTGCCAGCACCTGCTGATCCGTCAGCCGCTGGACGGCTGCTTTTCGGACCTGCCACGCCTTGTCCCATCGGGCCCGGTTGGCGAGCGTCCGCTGGTCACGGACGCGTCGCACCGCGGCCAAGCGTACTTGCCAGGCATCGTCTTCTCTAGCATGCAGTTCGAGCTCGCTGTCGACGCGAAGCCGCTGCACGGCGTTCTTACGCACGTGCCAGTCGGGGTCGATTCGCGCGACGGCGCCAAGGAGGTCCTGGTCGCGAAGCTTGGCAGCCGCTGCCGCGCGGACCTCGGGTGCAGGATCGTTGAGAACGACGCGACCGAGTGCCGACGGGTCGCGCAGGCGCTCGACGGCTCGCTTCCGGGCGTCGGCATGCTCTCCGTGTTCCGCGACTTCGAGCAGAGCGCTGCGGCTGCGCAGTCGTTCGACGGCCGCAAGGCGCACCGCCGAATCGTCGTCGGAACTTGCTGCCGCAAGGAGCGTTGCACCGATCGCCGACCGCTCTACGGCCTGGCGGCGTACGTCGGCGAATGGCGTTTCCCGCGCCAGATGCGAGATCAGGTCTTCGTCATGGATCTTTGCGAGGGCGGCGGCGCGAATGTCGCTTTCCGGATCGCCGGCCGCGACTTCGGCAAGCAATTGCTCGTCCGAGATGCTTTCGAGTGCCGTACGGCGCACGTCCGGCGATGGGTCGCTGCGGACGAGAGTTCTGAGGGAGTCTGCGTCGGACAGTTTTGCGGCGATCGACAGTCGCACCTCTGATGGAGCCTCGTGTTGCACGACCTCCGATAGTTCGGACTGGTCTTCGATCCTCTTGACGGCGATTCTACGCACCAAGGCGTCGGCGTGTTCGCACTCGGCAACCACCGCCAGCAGGTGCTGGTCGCTGAGTTTCTTGACAGCGCTCTTGGCGACGACGGGATCGTGCGCATCGCACGCAACACGCGCCAGCGCCGGCTCGGACCGAAGGTGGGCGACCGCAAGCTGCGCGGTGGCGCGCAGCATAGCCTCGCAAGCAATTGCGGTCAGTGCTTCCTCGGCGTCGATGCGGCGTATCACGGTCTTTCCAACGTCGGCAAATCGAGATTCGATGGCGATACGAGTCAGGACAGCTTGATCGCCGACACGCTTGACCGCTTTCTGCCGCACGGTCTGATCTTGGTCGAAGACCTCGGGGGGTAGCTCGAGCGGAGCCGGGTGGCTTTCGTCGGCCGCCAAGGAGGCACCACCCGGTGGCACATGCACCGCTGAATCGGGCATCTGTTCTCCCGCCGTCTCGGTCGTAGAAGCGGCGGAGTCCGGTACGCCTTCGACTGTTGCATCGGCCGTAGAAGCGGCGGAGGCGCGTGCGTCTTCGACTGTCGCATCAGCCGCAGAAGCGGCGGTGCCCGTTGTGCTCTCGACTGTCGCATCGGCCGCAGAGCCGGCGGTGCCGGTTGTGCCCTCGACGGTCGCATCGGCTGCAGAAGGCTTTGGAGTCGCTGTGCTCTCGGCTTCCGCGCAGGCTACAGAAGGCTTTGGAGTCGCTGTGCTCTCGACTTCCGCATCGGCTGCAGAAGGCTCGGACGCCAGTGTGGAACCCGCGCAGGGCGCCATCTGGTCGGCTCGCCGCGCCTCGTCCTGTTCGCCGACGGCGGGTTTTTCGCCGGACCGCCGGTTGTCCCCGGATCGTACCGTTTCGGTCGCTGCCGCTGCCCGGCTTCTCTTCGTACGCCGCCGAAACCAATCGCTCAGAGCCATGGCCAGTCAAGTTCCTCGAAGCGCCGCCCGTCCGCGGTCCCGAACCGGTGGCCGCCGCCGAACGGTGGATGCGCGCCCCCGGACGCCGCGGCAGCCGTCATTCATGCCGGCGGTCTTGTGCGCGCCGTCACCAACCATGCAGCGGCGGGCATTTCGATGCCGGCGCCGGTGCGGTGGCGCTCGAGTAGCGCGCGAACCGCTTCTCGGAGTCGCCGGTGAGTATCCTCAGCGAGCGCGGCGAGCTTGTCGGCCGGTACCGCAAGATCGACCATCAGAGAGACCGCGTCCTCGAGCTCGAGGCCGCCTCCAATTCTCATCGCGTCTTCATGTGCGACGAGGTCGACCTGTCCGAATCCGGCATCTCGCAGAATCCTTTCCAGACGCTCGCCGTCGGCCAGGGCGAACGGGCCGGGAGCATGGGGATCGCGCGGGATTTCGAGTTCGATGAACTGCATGACCGTCATCATCGTTTCACGCATCCACGGGTTGAGGGCTGGCGATTGCCAGCAGACGAAGCACATGCGCCCTTTCTCATCGAGCGCGCGCCGGAGGTTGCCGAATCCCGCTACCGGATCCGAGAAGAACATGACGCCGAAGCGGGAGTAGACGAGATCGAACGTGCCGTCGCTGAACGTGTGTGTTTGAGCATCGGCGCAGACGAACTCGACGTTGTCGAGCCCGGCCTCACGTCGCCGCTGTTCGGCGCGAGCGAGCATGGTCCGGGATACGTCGAGCCCCACGACGCGGCCCGTGGGGCCAACCCGGCGGGCTAGTTCCAACGTTGTCTCGCCGCATCCGCAGCCGACGTCGAGAACCCGTTCCCCTTCCGAGAGCGAGGCCCGGTCCATGGCCGCGAGGCCGAACGGGCGGATCTGCGCGTCGAGCGTTTCCTGAAGGCGGACCCACTTCGGACCGGCCGTTTCGTTCCAGTACTGGATTTGTTCGCGGTTGGCGCTCATTGCGGTTGCTTCCCATCCAGCCGTGCAGCCGGAACCCTCGTCTACTCGGGCTTGCGTTCGATCAGTTCAATGGCATAGCCGTCCGGATCGCGTACGAATGCGATCACGGTCGAGCCGTGTTTCATCGGTCCGGGCTCGCGCGTGATCGGGACGCCGGCGGCGCGCATCCGCTCGCATACGGCCGTAATATCCTCCACGGCGAACGCCAGATGCCCAAACGCGTCTCCATGATCGTACTCTTTGCGGTCCCAATTGTACGTCAGCTCGATCTCGTGTCCCCCTTCGCCGTCCGCGAGAAAGGCCAGCGTGAAGCGCCCGCCGGGGTAGTCCTTACGCGAGCGGAGAGTGAGGCCGAGCTGCTCGGTGTAGAACCGAATGGACTCGTCGAGGTCGCCGACGCGGATCATCGTGTGAAGCAGTCTCATGATGGTACGCCTCCGCCGGCTATCGTGTCTCGATTCCCACGCCGAAGAAACTGCCTCGCCGTTTGCCCGGCAAGGCTGCTCGTGTAATCGACGATCGGCGGCCCGGCGCGCAAGCCACCGGCGGACCGAGACGCAGGGTCCCTTGGGGCTTTGGGTGTGCGCTTGCGGGAAGCCCGCCGACGGTTCAGCGGATGGCATCCTCTTTCGACAGCCTGCTCAGTGGGCGCATCGGGATTGCGCTGGGCAGCGGTGCCTCGCGCGGTTGGGCACACATCGGCGTTCTGCGGGAGCTCGAGGCGGTCGGCATTCGTCCCTCGATCGTCTGCGGCAGCTCGATTGGAGCCGTCGTCGGTGCCGCCTATGCCGCCGGACGTCTCGATGCCTTCGAGCGATGGGTCCGCCGGCTCGACCGGCGCCAGGTCATGGGGCTTTTCGACCTCTCCCTGCGCGGCGGCCTGATCAAAGCGCATCGGGTGTTCGAATCGATGGGGGCCGATCTACCGGATCTCCCCGTTGCGTCGTTGCCCAAGCCGTTCGTTGCCGTTGCAACCGACCTCCACTCCGGCCGCGAAGTGTGGCTGCGGGAGGGGCGCCTGCACTCGGTTCTACGAGCCTCGGCGGCGCTGCCCGGACTGGTCCGTCCGGTGCGGCTCAACGGCCGCTGGCTGATCGACGGCGGGCTGGTCAACCCGGTCCCCGTGTCCGTCTGCCGCGCTGCCGGTGCGGACACGGTGATCGCCGTGGACCTCAACACGACGCTGGTGCGACGCGGGCCGCGGGTCGTCGGTTGGAGAGGCCGTGCTGCAGAGGAGGAGGGCGAGCAGGACGACAGCGGCGAGGAGCCGGTGCTTCCGGCCGTCGCGACACTACAGGCCGCGATGCGTGAACTGGCGGCGGACCTGCGCCAGCGCCTCGGGCGCGAGCAGCGGCGCGATCCCGGGATGGACCCCCCGTCGGTGTTCGAAGTGGTGATGGGGGCGATCGGGATCATGCAGGTACACATTACGCGTAGCCGGATGGCCGGCGACCCGCCTGACATACTGGTGACGCCGCGCCTTGCCGACTTCGCCATGCTCGATTTCGACCGCGCCTCGGAAGCCATAGAAGAGGGGCGCCGCGCCGCGCGGCTCGCGTTGACCGGCGGGCTTCTCTACGACGAGGCCGACGGCTGAGCTCGGATCTGCTGAACTCGGAGCGGCTGAGCCTCGAGGAGCCGCCGTGCTCTAGAGGAACACGATTCGCCGAGCCACGACGACCCGTTCTTTCGTGAGGCGCCCCACGACGGCCAGCTTGACGTTGAGCGCGACGTCCGAGGCGGTTCCACCGACGAATACGGTATCGGCCACGACGCGAACCGTGGCGAGTTCGTTGAGGACGAACTGTCGTGGCGGGTCGAGCGCACTGACGAAGCCGGCCACCCGCACCTCGACGTTGGATACACGGTCGACCGGAGGTTCGATGAATTGAACGCGAAGTGCCTGTACGACGCTGTTGGCGGGGCTCGCTACGAGCGTGACGCGCGCCAGTAGGCCGTCGCGCAGGCCGCCCGGGGGAATGGCGTCGATCACGGCGCTGCTGAAGTCGATCTCGATCCCGCGCACGCGAAAACGCCGGGCAAGGTTGTCGAGTCGCCGGACCGTTCCGGTGATCACCAGCGGCCGGCCGGCCGGCCGCCGCGAGATGCGGGTGGCGTGGATCGTTCCGTCGCCGTCGATGAATCCGCTGACGCGTACCGGAACCCCGATCGCCGATGCGTCCGGCGCAATGCGGTCGAGAACCGTATCGGCGTCGACACGCACGGTTTGTCCGAGGATGGTGGCGGTCTTCGCGGTGACGTCGACGGCGCTGACCGGACCCTCGAGGAGGCTGGTGAACTCAACGGTGTCGGCGACACCCGCCGTTCCCGTGGCGTCGATTTCCCCGCTCACCGTGACGACCATGCCCAGAGCCAGATCGGTTGCCGCCGCCGGCTGGCCGTCGATCGTCACGATTGCTGCGGAGGTGTCGAACTCTACTCCCTCGACGACGATGCTGCCGAAATCGGTAATGGTCCCGATGACGAGACCGGTTCCGCCGATCCCCCCTCCGAAGGTAGCCCCACCTCCACAGGAGCCGGAGGTCAGGGAAGCGGCCAAGGTTAGAACGAGCAGTGAGTGACGCAGTGTTTTCATGTCAGTTGTCCTCGGGGCCGTCCTCCTCGGGGACGTCTTCTTCATAGTAGTAGACTCCGACCGAAGCGCGCTTGCGCCCGGTACCGCCGGCGCCCGGGCTGGTGTCGCGGTCGCGTGCAGACATCCACCGGTCGAGGTCTTCGAGAAGTTGTTGCGCCCGCTCGGCGGCGACCTTGCGGAGTTCGCCCATCGCCTCGCGCGGTAGGTTGTCGTAAGCGACCTTACGTTGGAAGAACGCTTCCTCGGGCGCGCAGGTCAGGTTGTGGTCGATGCACGAGATCAAGTCGGCCACGTCGGTACCGAGAATGGCGAGCTTGTCGGCCTCGCCGGTTTGAGGAACGTACGCGCGCGAGCGCAACCGTATGCGCCCATCCCGCAACTGCTCGATCGCGCCGACGCGCTCGAGCTCATCGAGGATGGCCCGTGCGGGAACGTCGCCGCTGTGCTCGCGCACGAGGTCGCTAAAGCTCGGCCGGGGCGTTTCCAAGGGGAGGGGAGCCGGTCGGCCGGCTCCATCGAGGAAGCGCGCGTCGCGTACCCAGCCGCTGATCACCCGGGCCGCTCGGTTGTAGCGCTGCAGTTCCTCGGCGTTGTCGGGGGCGTCCATCGCAAGAACTCGCCGGACTTCCTTGCGCGTGAGTCCCGTGATCACCGAGATTCGCGAGACCGTCTGCTTGCGCCCGGGGATGGTGAATTCCTCGCCGGCGACCTCTACGTAGACCCGCTTGGCCAGGTCCGCGAAGGCGCCATAGGGGATGCCGTAGCGCAGGAGCAGGCGCACGAGCGGGCGCAAGAGCACCAAGACGGCGCCAGCGAGCGCCCCTGCCGGGGATCCTTTTAGATTTGGGCTCATGGTCCCAAAGAACATCTTACTACAAACCCTTGTTTTATGAGACCTTTCTAGTCTCTCAGGGGGCACGATCTCATTTTTTTGATTGACGGCCCACCTAATTTGGGAATATAATCCCAAATAAAGGCGGCGGCAACGACTTTTTTCCTCGAGCCGTCGCCCAAGGGTCGAGCGGCCCAAACGGCGGTAGTTGGACTCTCGGGCCGGCTCGATCCGGAAAAAACGTTGGGAATCAAGGAGCTCGGAATGAAAGCAAAAGCCAAAGAACAAGTGTTTCGCGGTGCCCTGGCAGCGGCCACGGCGGCCTTCGTTGCCGGAATGATCGTCTTTGGGGCGGCTGTGGCGCAGGCGCAGGCGACTGATACGCCTTCGATTTGTCCGCCGGCCGACCCCCCGGCGTGCATGGCGCGCTGCCTGGTAAGCAAGCGCAAGTGTTGGAATGCCTGCCGGACGCGCAAGCGCCAGTGTCTCGAGGAGGCACGCGCTCAAGCGACGGCGTGCAAGCTCGAGTGCCGTGAGACGGACCCCGACAACGTGGGTCAGTGCAAGCGCCGCTGCATCGCGGCTGCCATCGCCAAGGCACGGCATGAGTGCCGGCTCGGTGTTCCGGTGTGCGTTCGCCAGTGCAACCCGGAGCCCTGCCGCAAGTTGTGTGCGCCGGCTGTCGACGCGGCCGGTGGAGCGGCCGCTATGGCGGGCGCCGCGCCGGTGTGCGAGCCTCCGGTCGACCGTGACTGCCTCGGACAGTGCGCTGGTCAGCTCAAGCAGTGCGCCGGACGAGTCTATCGCGAAGGACGGCAGTGCATCGCTTCCTGCCGCGACCTGACCGGTGCTGAGCGCAGGCAGTGTGTCCGCGACTGCGTCGACAAGACCGTTGCGGCAGGCAAGGAGTGCCTCGCTGGGTTCCGCCAGTGTGTCGAAGGTTGCAGGCCCGTGACGGATCCGCCGGTGACCGATCCCCCAGTGACCGACCCCACCGGACCGGGCACGGCCGGCGTGCCCGTGGGCCCGATCGGCTGAGCAGCAAGTCAGCAAGCTCCGGGCCCGCGGTGGTCACACTGCGGGTCCGGAGCGCGAGTGTGGACGGGTTGCGCGAATAGAAAAACAAAAAACGGAGAGAACGGGCGCCGCGCGGCTCGTCCCATGGGCGGCCCGCCTCCAAGGAGGCGGGCCGCTGTCTTGACAGGGATAAGCACCTTTTCCAAGTGGTTGAAATTGCAGGGGTTGGGAAGGCTAAACGGTACTACTTTCCAATCGCGGCCGTCCCTGCCAAGGAACGTGGTAGTCCGCTTAGGGGGTGACTGCCATGGCACACGTACGCAATCTGTTCTCCTGCTCTCTGGTCTTTCGGATTACGGTGGCTGCAGCCTGTTGTTGCGCCGTCCTCGTCGGCTCGTCTGAGAACGGGTGGGCCGGACGCCGGTCGCGCACGCCCAGTGCGGCTGACCTGCGTGCGCAGGGGAAGACGGCGCTTACGATCTACAGCAACGCCGCCCCGGGTGCCGTCCCCCTGGACTATTACCGGCCGGGACGGCGTGTGGCCTTCAATCCGCGCGACCTGCCCAGCGGATTCGCTGTTGTAAAGGAAGACCGGCGCATGACGTTCGAGGCCGGCCGCCGCGAGGTCCGATTCACCGACGTGG
>CAZQYE010000010.1:0-22349 GCA_964597375.1 uncultured Myxococcales bacterium | reverse complement strand
CCCAGGGCCGCCGGGTCGTGATTCACGCGAGCGTACCGATCGCCGACATCGCCCCGGAAGAAGCCGTTGCCACCCTGGAGCGCCAAGGGTACTCGCGTGCCATCGTCGGCGGCAAGATCGAGCGCCTTGAAGACTGCGGCGTCGATGCGGTCCGTGGTGGGGCCATCGACGTGGTCGTCGACCGCATCGCTCCGGGAGAAGGCAAGGAATCGCGCCTGCGCGAAGCGCTCGAACGCGGTTTTCATCTCGGGCGCGGCAAGGTCGCGGTTCAGGACACGGCCAGCGGCGAGGACCGCACGTTCAGCAACCTCCTGGCGTGCGAGAAATGCGGCCGCGAACACACGCCCCCGACACCCCAACTGTTCAGCTTCAACAGCCCCTTGGGGGCATGCCCCGCGTGCGAAGGATTCGGCCGCGTCGTCGACATCGATCTCGACAAGGTGATTCCCAACAAGCGTCTGTCTTTGCGCGACGGCGCGATCGCGCCTTGGAGCACTCCCGCGTACGCGGAGTTTCAACAGGACTTCCTGCGCGCCGCCGAGCGGCGCGGTTACTCGATCGAGCTCCCCTACTCTCAGTTGCCCGACGACGCGAAGGAGTGGATTCTCGAGGGCGACCGGGAGAATCCCGGTATCCGCGGATTTTTCGAGTGGCTCGAGTCACGGCGATACAAGACCCACGTGCGCATCCTGCTCGCACGCTACCGCTCGTACCGAACGTGCGAAACGTGCCACGGTGCCCGACTGCGCCCCGAAGCACTGGCAGTACGAATCGGCCGCCGCAACATCGCCGACCTCTGCGCTCTCAGCATCAGTAAACTCCGGGGCGTGATCTCGCGATTGCGACTTCCGCCCGCCGCGCGACAGCGGACCGAAGCCATCGTGCGCGAGCTGCGGCACCGGCTCGCCTACCTCGACGAGGTCGGCCTCGGCTACCTGACGCTCGACCGCCAAGCCCGAACACTCTCGGGCGGCGAAGCCCAGCGGATTCACCTCGCCGCCGCTCTCGGCAGCGCCCTGACGGAAACGCTCTACGCCCTCGACGAACCGACCGTCGGCCTTCACCCCCGAGACAGCGAGCGCCTTCTGTCGGTCTTGCGCAAACTGACCAAGGCCGGCAACACCGTCGTACTCGTCGAGCACGATCCGACGATCATCGAAGGAGCGGATCACGTCATCGATCTCGGGCCCGGCGGGGGGGCGCGCGGCGGCGAACTTCTCTATCAGGGTCCCCCGTCGAAACTGCCCGGCAAGGAAACGGCGACCGGCCGTCTGCTTTTGATTCGCACGCTGCACCGGCAGGAACAACGTGAAATCGAGCCCGGCCAGCCGGTGCTCGTCGTGCGCGGGGCGCGCGAGCACAACCTCGACATCGACCGTCTCGAGATCCCGTTGCGGCGACTGGTATGTGTCACCGGAGTGTCCGGCTCCGGCAAGTCCACGCTCGTCGAAAACGTGTTGTACGAGCACTTCCTGCGCGAACGCGGACTCGGCGGCCAGGAAGCCGGCCAGTGCGACGGCATCGACGGATTCGATGCAATCGAAGACGTCTTGATGATGACCCAGGCGCCCATCGGCCGCTCGCTGCGATCCAATCCGGCGACGTACATCAAGTGCTACGACGAAATCCGCAAGCTGTTCGCCGCCACGCCGGCGGCGCGTCGCGCCAAGATCTCCGCCGCCGGTTTTTCGTTCAACACCGCCGGTGGCCGCTGCGAGCGCTGCCAGGGAACCGGACGCGTCACCATCGAAATGCACTTCATGGCGGACATCGACGTTCCCTGTGACGACTGCGGGGGCAAGCGCTTCCGCGACCGCATCCTCGATATCCGCTACCACGATCGCAACATCAACGATGTTCTCGAAATGACGGTGGACGAGGCACGCGAGTTCTTCCACGACCGCGCGCCGATCCGTAGTCGTCTCGATTGCCTGGCGGCGGTGGGGCTCGGCTATCTCAAACTCGGGCAGCCGACATCGACGCTGTCGGGAGGTGAGGCGCAGCGGCTCAAGCTCGCTTCATTCCTCGTCGAAGAACGGAAATCGCGGGGCTCGCTGTTCATCTTCGACGAGCCGACGACCGGGCTGCATCTTTCCGACGTCCACACGTTGATCGGAGTGCTCGACGGACTCGTCGATCGCGGGCATTCGGTTCTGGTCGTCGAGCACCACACGGATTTCATCTCCCACGCCGACTACGTCATCGACCTCGGTCCCGAAGGCGGGGACGGCGGCGGTCGCGTCGTGGCGTGCGGCCCGCCCCTGGAAATCGCCGAGTGCCCGCAGTCCCACACAGGTCGCGAACTGCGCAAGCTGCTCGGTCTCGACAGCCGTGGCGCCAAGAAGCGCGCGCGCCGTTGAACTGCTGCAGGGCGAGTCAGGCCCGGCGCGCAGGCACCGCGATCAGCTCCACACCGGAACGCTCGCGGAGTTCGGCGATCGTCTCGATCTTGTACGGGCGTTCGTAGAAGATCCTGCGTACTCCGGTATTGACGAGAACCTTCAGGCAGTGAATGCACGGGGTGTGTGTCACGTAGATGTCCGCACCCTCGATGCGTGCGCCGTGCCGGGCCGCCTGGGCGATCGCATTGATCTCGGCGTGGATCGTGCGGAAACAATTTTCTTCTTCGTCGCCCGCCGGGTTCGTCGAACGGTACAGCAGGCAGCCAACGTCGAGACAGTGCGGCATACCAGCCGGGGCTCCGTTGTAACCCGTCGCCAGGATACTGCGGTCGCGCACGATCACGGCGCCGACCTTGGCGCGCAGGCAGGTGGACCGCTCGGCCACCTGACGCGTAATGGTCATGAAATATTCGTCCCAGCTCGGTCGCTCGCTCACGTGTCTCCTCCCTCCCCGAACGGCCCTTCGTGCCGTCCGGGCGGCGCCGGCGCCGCACATGACGGCGTCTACTACGAGAAAGAAGCACGGGCAATTGACAAAAATCGGCGCCGGGGACCAAATATTCTCCTCGAGGGCGGGTGTAATTCAGTGGTAGAATGCCAGCTTCCCAAGCTGGACGTCGCCGGTTCGATCCCGGTCACCCGCTCCAACGTGCCGGCCTGACTCTGCGGCCTCGGGCGTCATGCGGAACCAACGCCCCACCATTCTGCGCTGTCCTACCTGCGGCAGGTCGATCGACCGGCGGGCGACGCGCTTTGCGCCGTTCTGCAGCGAACGCTGCAAGCTGATCGACCTCGGCCACTGGCTCGACGAAAGCTACCGCATCCCCGGCGAGCCGGCCGACGTCGGTTCGGGCGAGACCGAAGAGACGCCGGGCGACCCGGAACCGGGCGCCGGCGGGCCGCGCAGCAAGTTGTCCCGGTAGCCCCCCGCCGCTAGGGTGGGCCCCGATGCAACGACAAACCAAGTTCGTCGTCGGCGTGGTGATCATCGTCCTGGCGGTGGCGTTTCTCGTCTACAACGCCGTCGACCAGACCAAGATGTACATGGTGACCGTGGCCGAGTACCTCGCCGCGCCCAACGCCTATTCGGGAACCACGGTGCGGATCGCCGGTCGCGTCCATGAGAACTCGATGAAGTGGGATGCGAAGAAGCACGATCTGCTGTTCGCTCTCGACGACATCACCGGAGAAGGACAGATCAAGGTCCACTACAACGGCCTCCTGCCGGACATGTTCGCAGAAGGGCGGGACGTCATCGTCGAAGGCCCACACACCAATGGGGAAGTCTTCGAGGCCACGGCCGTTTTGACCAGCTGTCCGTCCAAGTACGAGCCGGAGTGAGTCGGCGCCGTGATTTTCGTCGGCAATCTGGCAATCTACCTGGCTCTGGCCTGCTGTCTCTACAGCGTCGGCGCATCGGTTTATGGAGGCCTGAAGCGACGGCGTGACGTCGTCGCCAGCGGCGAGCACGCAGCCTACGCCGCGGCCGCCATGATCACGATCGCCGTGGCTGTCATGCTGCACGGCCTGATCACCCACGACTTCCGCATCGATTACGTCGCCAGCTACTCGAGCACGACGCTGCCCTTGAAGTACCGAATCGCCGCATTGTGGGGCGGGATGGAAGGATCGATGCTCTTCTGGGTCTTCATCCTGACCTCTCTGACCAGCCTGGCGCTCTTCCAGAACCGGCACCGCAACCGCGAATTGATGCCGTTCGTCACTGCGACGTGCATGACGGTCGGAGCGTTCTTCACCTGGATGCTCGCCTTCATCACGCGGCCTTTCGAGCTCCTGCCCTTCGTCCCGGCCGAGGGCACCGATCTCAATCCTCTGCTCCAGAATTACTGGATGTCGATTCACCCCCCCTCGCTGTACCTCGGGTACGTGGGGTGGACGATTCCGTTCGGTTTTGCGATCGCCGCACTCGTCACCGGGCGTCTGGACGACATGTGGATTCGGACCTCGCGTCGCTGGGTTCTGGCCGCCTGGTTCTTCTTGTCGTTGGGCAACCTATTCGGCGCTCGCTGGGCGTACGAAGTGCTCGGGTGGGGCGGCTACTGGGCCTGGGATCCAGTCGAGAACGCCTCGTTCATGCCGTGGCTGACGGGAACCGCATATCTCCATTCGGTGATGATCCAAGAGCGCAAGGACATGATGAAAGTGTGGAACATGGTCCTCATCATCATCACGTTCGCGCTCACGATATTCGGCACGTTCCTGACCCGCAGCGGCGTCATTTCGTCGGTCCACTCCTTCACGCAGTCCGGCCTGGGCCCCTATTTCCTGGCATTCCTTGGCGCGGTGATCGCGATTTCCGTGGGGCTTCTGATCCGTAGGCTTCCCGACCTGCGGCCTCGCCACGAGCTCGACTCCGTGTTGTCGCGGGAGTCCGCTTTCCTGTTCAACAATCTCGTATTGCTGGGAATCGCGTTCGCGACTCTGTGGGGCACGATCTTCCCAGTCCTGTCCGAATGGGTACGCGGCGTCAAGATCACCGTGGGGCCGCCGTTCTTCAACCGGGTCAACGCGCCGCTCGGAGTCGCGCTGCTCCTGCTGATGGGCGTCGGACCGCTGATCGCCTGGCGCCGCGCATCGTGGAACCACATCGTGCGCACGTTCGGCTGGCCGACGGTCTCCGGAATCGTGGGCGGTGTCGTGGCTTTCGCCGTCGGCATCCACGATCTGTCGCCGCTGATCGTGACGTCTTTTTCCGTGTTCGTGCTCCACACGATCGTCGCCGAGTTCCACAACGGCGCCGTCGCCCGGCGCGCCATGGTCGGAGAGTCCTACATGACCGCTCTGCGCAACTTGTTCGTCAAGAACCAGCGGCGCTACGGCGGATACGTCATTCACCTCGGCGTGGTGTTCATGTTCATGGGCGTCACCATGTCCTCGGTGTACCGCGTCGAAGAGCTTCACACGGTGAAGCCCGGCGAAAGTTTTTCGATCGGTTCGTACACGCTTCGCTACGACGGTCTGCGCGACTTGAGCGACTCGCACGTCGCGCGGGCCGCGGCGGATTTGGTGGTCTTCCGCGACGGGCGCGAGATCGCCAAGCTGGCTCCGGAGAAGCGTTTCTATCGGCGACCCGAACAGCCTGCGACCGAAGTCGCCTATCGCTCCACGCTGCGCGAGGATCTCTACGTAGTCCTCGGTTCGGTCGCCGAGAACGACGTCGCCACGTTCCAAGCGTACATCAATCCGCTGGTCGCGTGGCTGTGGTTGGGGGGAGTCGTGCTGATCCTCGGCACCATCATCGCCATCGTCCCGATGGGTGGCGCACGCGCCCGGGAACGGGCGCGTGACGCGGTGTTGGCAAGGGATCGCCGGCAGCGAGCATGAGGCGACTCTTACTCGCGATCGCCTGCACCGGGCTCCTGGCCGGATGCTTCACGGCATCGTCGGTGCCGAACACCCAGAAGGCGATCGAAGACCGTCTCACTTGCCAGTGCGGTTGTGGACTCACCGTCCATTCCTGCAACCACCTGCAGTGCGGGTTCGCCGTTCCCACCAGAGCGGACATTGCAAAATCCCTTGCGGCCGGGCAGACCGCCGACGAGATCATCGCACGATACGTTGCCAAGTACGGCGAGAAGGTCCTGTCGTCTCCGACCACGCGGGGATTCAACCTCGTCGCTTGGTACGGGCCCTACGTGGCCGTGCTCATCGGAACGATTGGGATTCTCCTGCTGCTCAGGCGCTGGATCGGCGGCAAGCTGCATGCGGACGCAACCGCGAGCACTGCCACCGCCCTCTCCGACGAAGACCGCAAAAAGCTCGAACGTGAGTTGGAGGAACTCGACAAATGAGCATCGTCGTCGGTGTGGTCATGGTGTTGGGAGTCGTCACGGCCGTCGTCCTACCGCTGCTGCGTGCCGAGGAAGCTCGGCCCGTGGAGACCGTCGACGAGCGCGGCGAGCTGCTCGAACGCGAGAAGACCGTCGCCCTGATGGCGATTCGCGAAGCCGAGTTCGACCGAGCGACCGGAAAGCTGAGCGACGAGGACTATGGGATCCTGCGCCGCGCCTACGAACAGCGGGCGCTCGGGGCGATGTCGGAGCTCGACCGCCATCAAACGACCCCGCCTGCCACAGAGGAAAGCGGTCCGCTGGCGGCGTTCTGCCCTCGCTGCGGTTTTCAGTTCGCCGAGGCCGACCGCTTTTGCGGTTCGTGCGGGAATCCACGCCCTGCGATCGAGGCCGCGCCCCCTCGTCAAACCGATTCGAATGAGTTAGCGTCCCCCTGATGTCTCTGCCGAGCGAGGCCCCCGCCGAGGCTCGCCCAGTCCGCAGCCCAGACGACCTTGAAGCCTACTTCGAGGAAGGGGGACGACCACCCGCGGACTGGCGAATCGGAGTCGAGTACGAAACCCCGGTGGTCGACGCCGCCAGCGGCGAGGCCGTCCCCTACGAAGGTCCTTCGGGCATCGAGGCGGTGCTCAAACAACTCCAAGAACTCGGCCCTTGGCAACCCGTCACCGAGGAGAATCGCCTGATCGCCCTGCGGGACGGCATGGCGTCCATAACCCTCGAACCGGGCGGACAGGTGGAGATGTCCGGCCGGCCCTGGAGCACGATTCACGAGTGTCGCGCTGAGCTCGATAGCCACACGGAGGCCCTGGTGCAGATCGAGCGCGGCCTCGGCGTGCGTTTCCTCGGCATCGGCATTACACCGTCGACGCCTCTGGAGCGGATGCCATGGATGCCCAAACAACGTTACCGCATCATGCGACAAGTGATGCTCCACACCGGGCGCCTCGGTCATCGGATGATGCAACAAACCGCTACGGTCCAGTCCAACTTCGACTACCAGGATGAGGCGGACGCCAGGCGTAAGTTCCGTGTCGCGATGGGCTTGGCTCCCATCCTCGTAGCCGTGAGTGCGAATTCTCCCGTGGTCGACGGCCGCCCCACCGGATACAAGAGTTACCGCGCGCACGTGTGGACCGACACGGACCCGAGCCGGTGTGGCATCCTTGGGTTCGCCTTCGACACCGAGGCCCTGTTTCACGCATACACTCAGTACGCTCTCGACGTCCCGATGTACTTCATCTTGCGCGAAGGACGTTACGTGGAAGCTGGCGGCATCTCGTTCCGCCGTTTCCTCCGCGAGGGACTCGGCCCCCATCGCGCCCGGATCGACGACTGGACCGAACACCTTGCGACACTCTTTCCGGAAACCAGACTCAAGAAGTACATCGAGATCCGCTCTCCCGATGGGCAGCCCGCCTCGCTCGTCCTGACGACGCCGGCCCTCTTGAAGGGGCTACTCTACGAAGACGACTGCCTGACAGCCGCGTGGGACGTTCTGCGCGGCTGGCCCCTCGACCAGCGCCGGGAAGCGTTCGAGCTCGCCGCCCGGCAAGGTCTCGACGCCCGCCCCGGACGCCACCGACTGCGCGAGTACGCGCGCGAACTCGTCGAGATCGCCACCGAGGGACTGCGGCGGCAGGCCGCAGTCGCCGAGGACGGCAAGGACGAACGCGTCTACCTCGAACCGCTCGCCGAGATGGTCGCCGCCGGCCAGTCACCCGCCGACTTGCTGCCCGCGCTCGACGGGGACGTTCAGCCTCTAATCGACGCTGCTTCGTTCACCCGAGGGTACTCGCCGCCGTAGTCATCCGTACAGCGGCGATCCAAGGACCCCCCGAACGGGGCAAAACGAGCCCTTGACATTCGCTCTTTTTTCGCCTACAAGAGCAGCGTGCTCGAGACTGGAAGACAGAACGGACCGAGTAGGCCGCCGACCGGGGCGAGCCGCGCGTCGGAACTCGAACGGAGGCTCGGGCTGCCTCCAGGGGCGTGGCGTCGCAGGCGACTATTCGTCCTAACGGTCCAAACCGGCGAACTCCGCCGTCTCGGGATCCCAGCCGGTAGCCGGCTCGTCGTCGAGCCCGGTGACCAAGCCGCACCCGGTCGGGTGATCGTGGTCCGCCAGAACGGCGCCCTTCGCCTTGCCAAGCAGGCTGAGCTTCCAGACGGCAGCCGCACGGCGGTGGGTCTGGATCCCAGCGAACTACCCTACCCGCTGCCCGAGTGCCGGCCCGTGGGAACGGTCATTGCCGTTCTCGGTCCCGGAAACACGCGCAAACACCAGGCACGGCGACCGGTCGGGTCGATCGCCGGCGTCGTCGGTCCAGAGGTGCGCCTTGCAAACAAGCGGCGTCTCGAGTCGCTGCTGGCCGGTGCCGGCCGTTTGGCAGAGGGCGGCAGCGGCCGCCGGTCTCCGGCGCTGTCGAACACGCACAGGCGTATCGAGGCCCTCGGGAAATGCCTCGACGCCGTGGAGGCGGCGCGTCTCTACGACGCCCTGGTCGACGAGATCAACCGGCTGGTGCGGCAGCTCCGGCGGTCTTCGCCGGCCGGGCGGCACCTGCCCCTCCTGATCCCTGCGGACCCCCAACCGGGCGCCCGCAGCTTGGAAAGAGGGGTTCGAGGGCCAAAAAACCGCGTTTTTGGCCATGAGCGCACAAAAAGCACAGCGAAAGGGGTTGACAGAGCCATGTCCGAAGTGATTTAGTTGGCGGCGCTTGCCGCGAGATGCCCGGAACGACGCCGTGCGGAGCGGCTGCTGGGAAAGACCTGGATCAATCTTCCTAACGTCCGCGATTCAGCAATCTTACTGATTATTTTGGGTACTCGCTCCGTCTCAATGTGCAGCGCCAGGTAGATCGCGGGCAAACAGAGCATTAGCGGACCTAACGGTAACAAGGCAGAAAAATCATCACTGCGAATCTTCCAAAGTGGGTCCGAAGTATGCTATATGACGCTATGCATCAACAACGCCCCAGGTATGCATGGCAACTTGAGGGCTGGGAGGCTTGATTAAAAATGGCTGATCGATTCGTAAACCTGTTTGAGCCGGACACTTTGCTGCCGGCACAGTACTTTGCCGCATTCGCCCGAGAGGGCGGCCTGGTGCGCGAGCGTCGGTTGATGCTCGCCGTTCTCCAGGACGCCGTCGAGTGCTACCAGAAGTATGCGCTGGCCCGCGACCCGCGCGGCCGCGCGCTGTTCGAGGACGCCCGCGACTGGATCGAGTCGAGTGAACGCGAGTGGCCGTTCTCCTACGAGAACATCTGCGAGATCCTCGGGCTCAATCCCGAATACATCCGCCGCGGCCTGTCGCGCTGGCACCAGGAGGCTGCTCCGGTGCGGCGCAACACGGCGCGGATCGTTTCGGTCGCCGAGCGCAGGCTGGCGCTCGAGGTGGTCGATCATGAGGAGGAACTCAAACAGGCGTCGTAAGTGCTACAGCACGCAGCGCAGCAATGCGCAAGAAAGGGGCGTCCTCTCGGGGGGACGCCCTTTTTCTTTGTTGACGGCCCCCCAGCGGCGTGGTCCCCTGAAATGGATGGCACGTGTGCCTTACACGATTGCGCTGCTCGCCACGGCGGCCGTTTTGCTCGTCCAGCCGGCTGCGCCGCTCGATGCCCAGGAGCCCGCCGAGCGAGAACGCCCTCTTGCCGGGGCCGAGACCGTGTTTCCCGCGGTAGCCGGCGGCCCCACTACGATTCATTTGCGGGACCTCGATGCGGTACGTGCCGTAAACGAACGGGCCGCGTTGACTGCTGCCCTCGCACGGGCGCAAGACGAGCGGCGGCGGCGCGAACTCGAAAGCGATCGCCTGGCAAAGGGTAAGCCCTGGTCCGTAACCCCTAGGGAGGTCGCCGACGTATTACGTATCGAATACGGTGCCGGCTCCGCGCTCACGCGCGGCGCCGCAGCGGTGGCGACCATCGCGGACGCCGCCGAGCGCAGCACCCAGGCGCCGCTCGATCGGGTCAACGACGTCACCCAGCGCCTGACTCGTTCGAGCAGCCAAGCCCTCGGCATTCCGGCGCCGCCGAAACTGACGCTGCGTTCCCGGGTGTCGACGCGCAAGGCGGGAGTCGGCGTCTCCACCAAGTGGTAACGACGTTCCCCGCGGCCGCGGGGACGGCTCGGTAAGCTACTCGGGAGGATACGGAGCTTTCGGGTCGCCGTGCTCGTCGAACTCGATCGGCTCGAGCGGCTCGGGCTCCGGCCAGTCGACATAGCTCACGTCCGTTGGGATTCCGCTGGCCACTTCCACCGCGGCCTCCAGCTTGGCCCGGTCGACGTAACGCTTGACCCCTGCTTCTTCGATCACCTGCTGGGCAAGCATCCACGGCCACGGAGAAACACCATAGATATCGGGATGGACCTCGACCAGCACCCGTCCCCGGCGCAATCCGACCTTGACCGGCTGATAGACGAAGCGCCCAGGCGTTCCGATCTGAACGATCGGAAAGAACCCTGCGATGTCCTCCGGGTACATGCGCACACACCCGTGGCTGACCTGCATGCCGATGCCCCAGTTCTTGTTCGTCCCATGAATGGCGTAGGAAGGCAGCGTCAGCTCGATCCGATACTTTCCAAGTGGGTTGTCCGGATGCCCTCCCGGAATCACATCGTCGGTCTTGCCCTCTTCGCGCAGGCGTTCCTCTTTGATCGATTCGGGAATGACCCAAGCCGGATTGCGCGTTTTCCCCCGCACCCGGAACTCTCCCTGCGGTGTCTGCCAATCCCGCCGGCCGAGTCCCACGGGATACGTAACCACCATCGACGACTGAGCCCCGGCGCGCGGCGATGGGATGTAATAGTAGAGCCGCATTTCCGGAATGTTCAGAACCAGACCTTCGTACGACCCGCGCGGCAGCACCCATTCGGTCGGTAGTACGATTTCAGTGCCGGGCGGCGGCACCCACGGATCCACGCCCGGATTGGCGGCGACGAGCTCGTTGTAGCCGAGATCGGCGGCGCGGGCGATGTCGAGGAAGGTTTCCCCCGGCTTGACCTTGTAACTCCGGCAGTTGCCGATCACCGTCTGCTGACCGGCGAGCTTACCCGTGCCCCCCACGAAGAAGTGCGTGACGGCCTCACGGACTTGTTCTTTTTCCTCGGCAAGGGCGGGCCGCGCCAGAATGCTGCACGCCAGGACGACCAGCGCCGCTGCGACCGCCGCAACTCTACCCCGCAGCCGACGTTCCTCGATCACGTTCGTCCACCCTTCCTCGATTCAGCACATCAGCAGCCCGGCATCCCGATCGCAAACGGCTGCCGTCAATCGCAGATGATCAGCCTACAGTTCGGCGGCATGCGCCGCGCCAGGCGTTTGACCACCTGGCCCCGGAACAGCCGATACAGCGCCGATCGCCGTGTCACACCGATCAAGACGCCGCTCACCTCCAGCTCGCGCGCGGCGCGCGCAATACCCTCCGCCGTGCTGTAGGAGGTCGTCCAGATCGGGATCAGCTCTACGCCTGCCAGCGCAGCCTGACGAGCGGCCATCGTAAGGGCTTCGACCCCGGCCTCACTCGGCAGCAATCCCTCGCGTTCGTAGAACAGGCCCGGCCATTCTTCGACGTAAATGCAGTACAGCGCCGTCTCCCCCATGCCCTTGGCTCGGCGAATTCCTTCGGCAACGACGTTCGGATTGCGACCGCGGACCGCAACGAGCGTCGAACTCTGGTAAAGGGGCTTGATTTCCTGCGCCATTTTGAGGCTGACGATCTGCGGCGCGGCTTCGCTGGCTTGCTCATCGCCGGCGGCGACCGCTTCCATGCTACGCCGCGACACGGCTGGGATCTGGTGGATCGCTTCTTTGATCCACCCCTCGTGCAAACCCAGCCCGTAGAGCATTCCGAGCGCCGCCAGCGTGCCGCCGAAGGCCGTCGCTGCAGGTTTTTCCACCATGTTCAGCGACCAGGCCAGGATCACCATCGCAGTGGGAACGAGCCCGACCCAAAACGTAAGACCGCGCTGCCGGTCACGCCAGCGCAACACATCGACGCCGCCCGACTCGATGCAGAAGGCACCGAGGAGCCCGAAGGCATACATGTCCCCTAGGGTCGCCATGTGCCCCTGGGTCATCACGATCACTGCCAGAGGAACCCCAGTAGCAACGAGAATCGCCCAGTGCGGTGTGTTGAACTGAACGTTCCGTACCAAGAGGCGGCGCGGGAAATAATTTCGCTCGGCCAGCGCGAGAAACACGTGGTACGCTCCGATGATCGCCGTGTTCGCGGCGAACAGGAGCAGGCTGGCGGCCGTCGCCACGACCGCCAGCTTCAGCGGCAGGCCCGCCGCCACGGCGGCGAGCTCCGAAATGAACCGCTCGCTGTGGGCTGCCTTCGTCGCCGCCGGCAGCACGCCCACGGACAGCAGCGTCAGCAACGGCGACGTGATCAAGATCGTCACGATCACCGAAAGCATGGCCCACCGCGCCGTCCGCTTGAGCGGCTCGCGCATCACGGGAGCGAGCTGGGACACACTCTCGAGGCCCGAGAACGCCAGCCACGCTGCCGCAAACCCGACGAGCAACTCCCGCGTCGTCAGTGTTCGTACGCCATCGAACACCGCCAGGACCGCTCGCCACTGCTCGGCATCGAGGCGCACGAGCATCATGGTGACCACAGCCAGGTTCGTTGCCAGCGAGGCAAGCGCCATGATCAGCGAAAGCGTCGCGCTCTCGCGAATGCCGATGATGTTGACGATCGCGAGGAACACGAGCCCGAGGCAGGCGAACAGCGGCACGTTCGCGTCGATGCCCGGGAACACGCTCGACAAGTAATAGAATCCCGACGTCGAGGAGATCGCACCGGTCAAGAAAAAGTCGACGGTGATGAACATACCGCCGAGAGCACCAACGTGCTCGCCGAACGCCATGCCGCCGATCGCCACGACGCCGCCTCCTCGGGGCGCACGCTGAACGACCTCGATGTACTTGAGTGCAATGAGAACGAAGCCCGCCGATACCAGCAGAACGAAGAACGGCGCTAGGTTGCCGACGAAATTGTAGAGAATACCGGGAACGTAATAGACGGACGTCCCGATGTCGCAGAAAACGACGGCCCAGGCGAGAAGCCACGTGAGCTGCCGGATTCCGGCGGTGTTCTTCGCTGCCTTCGCCATCTCGTCGCGCCACCCGATCCAGCGGGCGACCGCGCCGCTTGGGTCAGGACGCCTCGCCCAGGCGCACTTCCGCCCGGCGCCGCTCCTCGAGCAGGCGCTCCACCTGATCGGTTTCGAGGTCCGGCCGGCTCAGTTCCTCGTCGATGCGCTCGAGCTCCGCACGGGCGCCGGCTCGGTCGATCTCGTCTGGAAACTCCGCATCGCTGGCGAGAATGGTGACGACGTCGTCACTGACCTCGGCATAGCCGCCGTACACTACGACCGTCTTACGCTCACCGTTTTCGACGTAGCGTACCGCACCGACTTCAAGCTCGCCGAGAAACGTGGCGTGTTCGGGAAGGACGCCGAATTCTCCCACGACACCGGGGGCCGACACTTCGCTTGCTTCGGTCTCGACCAACTGCCTGGCCGGAGTGACGATACGCAGTTTCAAGGCCATCGCTACGCCGCCAATTTCGCCGCTTTCTCGCGTGCCTCGTCGATCGTTCCCACCATGTAGAAGGCCTGTTCGGGAAGGTCGTCGTGCTGCCCCTCCACTAGTTCCCGGAAACCCCGAATCGTGTCCTCGAGCTTCACGTACACGCCCGGCGTTCCGGTAAACGCCTCCGCCACATGGAACGGCTGCGACAGGAACCGCTGGATCTTCCGCGCGCGCGCGACGATCATGCGGTCCTCTTCGGACAGCTCGTCCATCCCGAGAATCGCAATGATGTCTTGCAGGTCTTTGTAGCGCTGCAAGACCTCCTGTACCCGCCGCGCCACCGCATAGTGCTCTTCTCCGAGCACGTTCGGATCCAAGATTCGCGATGTCGAGTCGAGCGGGTCGACCGCCGGGTAGATCCCGAGCTCGGCGATCTGCCGTGAAAGCACCGTAGTCGCATCGAGGTGGCTGAACGTCGTCGCCGGAGCGGGGTCGGTCAGGTCGTCGGCCGGAACGTAGATCGCCTGTACCGACGTAATCGATCCCTTGGTCGTCGTCGTGATGCGCTCCTGAAGCTCACCGAGGTCGGTTGCCAGCGTGGGCTGGTATCCCACCGCCGACGGCATGCGGCCGAGCAACGCCGAGACCTCCGAGTTCGCCTGCGTGAAGCGGAAGATGTTGTCGATGAACAGCAGCACGTCCTTACCTTGCGAATCGCGGAAGTACTCGGCCACCGTCAACGCCGTCAGGCCCACCCGGGCGCGGGCGCCCGGGGGCTCGTTCATCTGGCCGTATACGAGGGCCGCCTTGTCGATGACGCCGGACTCCTTCATTTCGAGCCACAGGTCGTTGCCCTCGCGCGTGCGCTCCCCTACGCCGCCGAACACGGAAAAGCCGCCGTGTTGCTTGGCCACGTTGTTGATGAGCTCCATGATAATGACCGTCTTGCCCACGCCGGCGCCGCCGAACAGGCCGATCTTGCCGCCTTTGGCATACGGGGCGAGCAGGTCGATCACCTTGATACCCGTCTCGAACATCTCCACCGCCGTCGACTGTTCGGTGAACGGCGGCGCCTCCCGGTGAATCGCCAGACGTTCGTCCGTCTTGATCGGCCCGAGCCCATCTACCGGCTGGCCGACCACGTTGATGATGCGCCCGAGCACGGCTTCGCCGACGGGCGTCGTGATCTTGTCCCCCGTGTCCTTCACCTCGAGGCCTCGCACCAATCCTTCGGTCGAGTCCATTGCGATCGTCCGCACGGTGTGCTCGCCGAGGTGCGCCGCGACTTCGAGCACGAGGTTGTCCGGCTCGTCGCTGATCGCCGGGTTGGAGACCGTCAGCGCATTCAGAATCGGAGGAACCTCGCCGGGGGGAAACTCGACATCGACGACGGGACCAATGACTTGCGTTACCTTTCCAATTGCCATTTCGCGATGATCTCCTGGTTCTGCAGTTTCGCCTGCCGGCCTATCCTTTGAGCGCCTCTGCGCCGCCCACGATTTCCATCAGCTCGGTCGTGATGCCCGCCTGCCGAGCGCGGTTCATCGCCAGAGTCAGCCGGTCGATCATTTCCGAGGCGTTCCTGGTGGCGTTGTCCATCGCAGTCATCCGCGCTCCGTGCTCGCTCGCCGAGGCTTCGAGCAACGCCCGGTAGACCCGTGTCTCGACGTAGCGCGGCAGCAACGACGCCAGCAGCTCGGCCGGCGATGGCTCGAACAAGTATTCTCTCAGCGCCGCCTGCTCGTCCTCGGCGGCCGGCGCCTCAACCGGCAGCAGGCGATCGATGCGCGGTTGCTGGGACAGCGCCGAGCGAAACTGGCTGTAGACGATGTGAATCGATCCGGCCTCGCCGCGCTCGAAGCGGCCGAGCACGTCGCCGACGATCTCCCGGGCCAGCGCCAAATCGAACTCGCGCCCGAGATTGACGTGCTCGCTCACGATCTTCGCGCCCCGCCTGCGAAAATAGTCACGCCCGCGCCGCCCGCAGACGGTGAGTGTCGCACCAGAACCCTCCGGAGAAGCCAAGAATTGCTCGGCTAGGCGAACCAGGTTCGCGTTGTACCCGCCGCACAGCCCGCGGTCCGCGGTTACCAAAACCACGTGCGGCGGCCCTTCCCCCCCGCCGCGCAGCAGCGGGTGATCGACGCCGCGCACTCCGGCAAGGACCCGTGCGAGCACCTCGCTCAGCTTTTCGTCGTAGGCACGTGCCGTCTCGGCCCGCTCCTGGGCGCGGCGCAGCTTGGCGGCCGACACCATCTTCATGGCCTTGGTCACCTGCTGCGTGTTGCGAACCGAGGTGATCCGTTTGCGGATCGCTTTGAGGCTGCCTGCCACGTCGAACCTACGCGAAAATGTTCTTGAATTCCTCGAGCGCAGCGTCGAGCTTCGACTTCACCTCGTCGTCGAGGTTCTTGCGCTCGCGAATCAGGTCGAGCAGCTCGGCATGGGACGTTTCGAGGAAGCCGTACAGCTCCGCTTCGAATCGGCGTACGTCACCGACCGCGATGTCGTCGAGAAATCCGTTCGTCGCGGCGTAGATGATCGCCACCTGCCGCTCGACTTCGAGCGGCACGTACTGATCCTGCTTGAGCACCTCGACGAGCCTCTCGCCACGGGCGAGCATCCGCTGCGTCGCCGGATCAAGATCGGATCCGAACTGCGCGAACGCCGCCATCTCTCGGAACTGAGCGAGGTCGAGTCGCAGCGAGCCCGCCACCTGCTTCATCGCTTTGATCTGCGCTGCGCCACCGACGCGCGATACGGACAGTCCCACGTTCACGGCCGGACGTACGCCCGAATAGAACAGGTCCGTCTCCAGATAGATCTGTCCGTCCGTAATCGAAATCACGTTCGTCGGAATGTACGCCGACACGTCGCCGGCCTGCGTCTCGATGATCGGCAGCGCCGTCAGCGATCCGCCGCCCTCGGCGTCGCTCATCTTCGCTGCACGCTCGAGCAGACGAGAGTGCAGGTAAAAGACGTCGCCGGGATATGCTTCGCGTCCGGGAGGCCGCCGCAACAGCAACGAGAGCTGGCGGTAGGCAACCGCGTGTTTCGACAAGTCGTCGTAAATGATCACCGCGTGGCGGCCGTTGTCGCGGAAATACTCGCCCATCGCGACACCAGCGTACGGTGCGATGAACTGCAGCGGCGCCGACTCGGATGCGCTGGCCGTCACGACGATCGTGTAGTCCATTGCATTGTGCTTCTTCAACCGGTCGACGACTTGCGCCACCGACGACCTTTTCTGGCCGATCGCGACATAAATGCAGATGACGTCACCGCCCCGTTGATTGATGATCGTATCGATCGCGACGGCGGTCTTTCCCGTCTGGCGGTCGCCGATGATGAGCTCGCGTTGGCCCCTGCCGATCGGAATCATCGAGTCGATCGCCTTGAGCCCGGTTTGCAGCGGCTCATTGACGGGCTGCCGCTGCACGATGCCGGGAGCCTTGAGTTCGATTCGTCGCGTTTCCTTCGAGTCGATCGGCCCCAGACCGTCTACCGGCTGGCCGAGCGAGTTGACCACCCGGCCGAGCAAGCCGTCACCGACCGGCACCTCGGCGATCCTGCCGGTGCGGCGGACCTCCGAGCCCTCGGTGACGCTTTCGGGATCGGCGAAGATCGCAGCACCGACGTTGTCCTCTTCGAGGTTCAGAACGACGCCGAGCACGCCGCCCTCGAACTCGAGCAGCTCTCCCGCCGCGACGCGGTCGAGTCCGTAGATGCGCGCGATCCCGTCGCCGGTCGACAACACCCGACCCGTCTCTCGGACTTCGACCTCGCGGCCGAAGCTCTCGATTTCCTTTTGGATGATCTCACTGATTTCGGACGCTCTGATCTGCATCAATCAACTCCAGTCGCCGCCTGCGGCGACCCGTTTCTTCTCTTACTGTCTATCCCCCGCCATTCGGGCGGCCAGGCGCGCAAGTGCCGTCCGAACACTGCCGTCGAACACTCTGCCCTCGACCTCGACGACCAGGCCTCCGAGCAATGAGGGATCGGTCTCCACCCGGGGTAGCACGGTGCGCCCCGTCACGCGGCCGAACTCGCCGACGACCGCGTCGAGCTCCTCGCGCTCGAGCGGCCGGGCGCTCGTCACGCCGGCCCGAACGCGTCCTTGCTCGGCATCGCCGAGGGCTTGGTAATGATGGTGAATGCGCGGCAGCTCGGCCAAGCGGCCGCGCAGGGCTACCAGTTGCAGGAATCTGCCCAGGAGTGAGTCTTCCCCCACCCGGCCGGCCAACTGGCGGCCCAAACGCGCGCGGGCGCTCTCATCGAGCGCGGCCAACGTCCCGGCAGCCGCGGCTTGCTCCACCGCTGCGGCGATTTCTTCGAGCGCTGCGCCGACCCCATCGGTGTCGCCCTCCCGCTTGGCCAGCGCGAACAACGCGCGCGCGTATCGTTTCGCGATTGCGCCGTTCACGATGCTCTCACCCTCTCCAGGAATTCCCTGATCAAGCGCCGGTGGTGACGCTCCTCGATCTGCTTCTCCAGCCGGGAGCGGGCCAGTTCCGCAGCCAACCGCGCCGCTTCCGCGCGCAGCTCACGGCGGGCGTTGTCGAGCTCGGATTGCGCGCGCCGCTCCGCATCGGCTTTGAGACGCTCGCCCGCCTTCTTGGCCTCCTCGATCAGACGCTCGCGATCTGCTCGGGCGATCGCTTCGATCTCCTCGACCAGAGCCCGCTTGCTGTCTTCGAGCGCCGCGAGCTTCTTTTCATACTCGGCCTTCAATTCCTCGGCTTCCGCTCTTGCCTTGGCGGCAGCCGACATTTCCTCGACGATTTTCTTACGCCGGCCGACCAAGTACTCCCGCAGCGGCGAGCGCGCGAAGCGGCGCATCAGCAGCAGGAAAATCGCAAAATTGACGAACGAGCAGAAAAGCGTGAACCACGGCCCCCACCCGCCTTCGTGGCCGCCTTCGGCCGAGGCCGCCGCGGCTCGAGCAACGAACAACGTAAAGGCGAGCACCGCTAGCAACACGCGCATGGCTCAGCTCCGGCCCCCACCTTCGAGCAGGATTCCCACCATTCGCTCGGCGAGCCGTTCGGCCTCGGCCCGCAGGGATTGCTCGGCCTCGGCCCGCTCGCGGGCAATGGCGCGACGCAGCTCTTCGAGTCGTGCATCCGCCTGGGATTCGGCTGCTGCAAAGATCTCTCGTTCCTCGTCCCGCGCCCGGCGCCGGACTTCCTCGGCACGGCCCGTCGCCTCACTGCGGGTCGCCGCAAGCTCGCTTTCGATCTGCAGGCGGATCTCTTCGGCGCGACCGCGATCGGCCTCGGCCGTTTCGAGAGCGCCCTGCGTGCGCCGCCGCCGCTCCTCGAGCAGGTCGAGGAAGGGCACGAACAACCAGCGGTTGAGCAACGCCAGCAACACGAAGAAGCTGACGAACTGAACGACGAACGTCGCGTCCGGCGGAAACGACAGCATGTCCGCTACTCTGGTCCCCCGACGAGTTCTCTCGGCCGCCCTTCGAGCCTAAACAGCCGTCCCAAGCCGGAAAGACCACTCCCCGGAAGCACAGCCGAAGGCGGAAGCCCTCTCAAGAAAGGCGGCGGACCTTACGCCTGGCACATCGTGGCGCAGACGATCGGGATAACCCGGATCCGTTATCAGCGGGGGACAAGCTTGTCAAAATAACGCAAAGCGCTATTCAGCCGCAGAGCCGCTCGACTAGGTGCTCGAGTTCCTCCTGCGAGTGGAAGGAGATCTCGATGCGGCCCTTTTGCGAGCCCCGGATCCGGACTTTCGTTCCGAGCGCTCGGATGAGCCGCTCCTCCACGGCACGCAACGCCGTCACCTGGGCGGCACGTTCGCCACTTCCCTCCCGAGTGCCCGCCGGCCTCGCTTGCGCTTGGCTTCTCGCGAGATCTTCCGTTTCGCGCACGGACAGCCCCTCGCGAACAGCACGCTGCGCCAACTTGATTTGGGCCGCCGCCGTCGGCAGCGCCAGTAGCGCTCGCGCGTGCCCCTCGCTCAGGAGGCCCTGGTCGACCGCCTCTTGAACCGGCTCGGGAAGCGCCAGTAGCCGGAGCGTGTTGGCCACCGCCGCTCGCGATTTGCCCAGCCGGGCGGCGACGCGCTCCTGTGTGTAGCCGTGTTGCTCGATCAGGCGCCGGTACCCGCGCGCCGCCTCGATCGGTGTCAGGTCCTGGCGCTGGACGTTTTCAATCAACGCCAGCTCCACATCCTCCCCCGCTCGGACTTCGGGCCGCACGATCACCGGAACCCGGTCGAGTCCGGCGCGGGCGGCGGCCCGCAGTCGCCGTTCCCCGGCGATCAGCTCGTAGCCACCGTTTCGCGGCGTCACGAGCAGCGGTTGCAGGATTCCGCACTCACGGATCGAAGCAGCCAAGCCGTCGAGTTGTTCCTCGTCGAAACGTCGTCTCGGCTGGCCGCGGCCCGCGCTCACCTGCTCGAGGGCGACCAGCAGCGGCCCTCCGCCACCGGCCCCGTCTCCCCCTACTCGATCCTGGTCGGCCGGCGCCGGCCGACCACCGAGAATCGCGTCAAGCCCCTTACCCAACGCTTGCTTCTTCACCACCTTATGAACCTCCTACCTCAACGACGTCCGATGAGCGTGCGCTACCGAGCTTCTCTAGGAGCTCGCGCGCGAGCAGCCGGTACGCATCGGCACCTTTCGACCCCGGATCGTAGAGCAACACGGGAACACCGTGCGACGGGCTCTCCCCCAATCGCACGTTCCGCGGAACGACGGAGTCGAATACCTGGTCTCCAAAGTGCTTGCGGACCTCCGCCGCAACTTGCCGCGCCAGCGAAGTACGCGAGTCGAACATGGTCAGCAGGATCCCCTCGAGTTGCAGAGACGGATTGAAGCCGACCCGGACGCGGTCGACGGTGTCCATCAGCGCACTGAGGCCCTCGAGCGCGTAAAACTCGCACTGCAGGGGAACGAGAACCGACGTCGCGGCCGTCAACGCGTTCAGAGTCAGCATGCCGAGCGAAGGCGGGCAGTCGATGATCACGAACTCGTAGCCCCCGGCTATCTCGGAGACTGCCGATCGCAGGCGCCGCTCCCGCCCCTCGAGCGACACGAGTTCGACTTCGGCACCCGCGAGGTCCCGGTTCGCCGGAACAGCGTCGAGCTCGGCGATATCAGTATGCCGCAGTGCGTCAATCAGGCTCCCCTGGCCGAGGAGGACCTCGTAGATCGTGGGGGGCTGGGCCTGGTAGATCCCCACTCCACTCGACGCACTACCCTGCGAATCCATATCGATCAGCAGAGTACGGTGCTGATCGAGCGCCAGAGCCGCGGCGAGATTGACTGCCGTGGTAGTCTTTCCGACTCCGCCTTTTTGATTGGCGACGGCGATGATCCGCCCCATCCAACCGAACCTCCCCAACCAGCCGCCGTAAGGACGCGAGGAATAGCCGCTAGAACCCGACTCTCCAGGTCCGGTTGCGGCCTTCCCGCAAGCGACGTCCGGGGCAACACCTATGCCCTATGATTGCTTACCACAGGGACGCCCGGCTTGCGAGTCAGAGCATGTATCCCACAGGCTCAAAGCTGTGCATATGCAGCAGCTCCGAATGTTTCACGTGAAACAATCGCCCTTCGCCGGTCCACCGCACCTTGGAGTGTTTCACGTGAAACACTCACTCGTCCTCGAGCTGCAGCACCCTCAAATGTTTCACGTGAAACAGTCCCAGCTCCTCGCGCTGCCCTGCCCCCTCCAATGTTTCACGTGAAACATCGACCCCGGCCGAACCGGTATCGCACGAGGATCCGTTTCTCCGTCCCTCCGGGCAAAACAAATCGGCGCCTCGCCTCTGCCGCGGCGTCCAACGAGGATGCGAGGGCATCCAACTCTCGCTCCGGCAGCGAAGCTCCGCCCATGACGACCGCCACGCCCCTCGGTCCGACCAACTGGGAAGCCAGCGTCAAAAACTTGCTCGGCTCCGAAAAAGCCCGGGCAATCACTGCTTCGGCCAGAGGCCGCGGCCCCACCAACCTCGTCGCGTCGGCCTCGACTACCTCGCAGTTCTCCAGTTCAAGCACCGAGACGACGTGGCGCAAGAACGAGCACCGGCGCCGTTTCGACTCGACGAGTCGGACGTGGGTTCCGGGGACCACGACTGCGATTGGGATTCCTGGCAGTCCGCCCCCCGAACCAACGTCCGCAAGCGTCCGGACACCTTCGAGCAGCGGAACGGCCGAAATGGAATCGATCAGGTGGAGACGAACGCCGTCGGCTCGTTCGATCCGGGTCAGACCGGCCGAGCGGTTCCATTGGTAGAGGAGGTCTAGATACCGCGCTAGCCGGCAGGCCTGGTCCCGCCCGACTTCCAGTCCGAGCCGCCGTGCACCAGAGACCAGCTCCGAGACTTCGCTCTCGTTCACGCCCTGCGCGTCTTCCGCAAATGAATGGCGATCGCCGACACCGCAGCCGGCGTGATCCCGCTGATCCTAGATGCTTGACCAAGCGAAGCCGGACGGACGCGGTGGAGTTTTTCCGTAGCCTCTCGGGAGAGTCCGTCGACGTCCGAGTAGTCGAGATCGGGCGGCAGGGCCGTCGCCTCGAGTCGTCTCATGCGCTCGATCTCCTGTTGCTGCCGCCGAATGTAGCC
>CAZQYE010000009.1:0-22382 GCA_964597375.1 uncultured Myxococcales bacterium | reverse complement strand
TGGTTCACGGTTCCGGGCAGCAACCCGGAGGATCGCGTCCGAGCCCATGGGTTGTCTGTTGCAGGGAGGTTGAAATGCTCGGATTCTCGTCGAAACGGTTCCGGAACAGCGCGCGGTGGCGCGGTGTTGCCCGAGGCACGGCCATGGCCGGCCTCGCACTGTCGGTCTGCCTCGCAGCGGCGGCTGCTGCAGAGGCGGTCCAAGTAGCCCGCGTGACGCTCGAAGCGGCAAGCGACGAAGTCGTCGCCGGCGAGCCCTTGCAACTGTCGCTCAAGGTACTGCACGACAGGGACACCCGTGTCGAGATTCCGCGGTTGCCGCGCGAGTGGGGACCGTTTCACGTCGACGACCAGGCGGTTCAAATCACCGACACGACCGCCGATGGAAGGTTGATCACCCAGCAGACGATCGTCGTGTCCGTGTATGCGCCGGGAACCTACACGACTCCTCCAATCCCGGTGACGATCCGTCGCAAGAACGGAAGTACGGTGATCGAAACCGTCTCGCCGATCCCAGTGCGTTCGGTCTGGGGAGAAGAAGCGCCGGCCTGCGACTGAATCACGGCAGCTCGCAACACCGGCGTGGTGGTGCCCCCGGCAGGACTCGAACCTGCGGCACCAGGATTAGGAATCCTGTGCTCTATCCACCTGAGCTACGGGGGCACGCATGACGTCTCGTCGCCGGTGCTCGCCGCAAGGCCTGCCGCCATCGCCGCTCGCGCCGCGACGGAACAGCTCGACACTCGCGCTAAGCGCCGCGGCACCGCTACACGATGGCTGCTCGCCGCAACAAATCAAACCAGTGCGCCGCAACGGGCGCTGGTTCGTCCTGAATCCGCATCGTCGACCAGCCGAGCAACCGGCTGCACGGGCTCGCCGGAACGAGCGCTGCCGGGCCAGCTTCCCCGGCTTTCCCGAGCGACCTCCCCTGGTTGGACCGCCGCGCTTCACACGAACGAATGCACCCGGGTCGACGGCTACAGTCCAGCCGCACGAATGCTCTCACTCCGCCGCCATCAACCCACCGGTGGCCGCCGCTCGCGCCACGGCACGGCCTCCTCGAGTTGGCTCGCGAGCCGGATCAGCTCGGCTTCCGCCCAAGGACCGCCCACGAATTGAACTCCCACGGGCACACCAGCATCGGTCCAATGTAGCGGCAGCGAGATCCCCGGCTGGCCGGTGACGTTGAACAGCGGCGTGAAGGCGGCCATGTCTCCCGCTTTCATGATCGGCAACAACGGATCGTCTTCGGCCCCCTCATAGAGCATCCCGATCTCCGGCGGCACGATCGCAATCGTCGGCGTAACTAGAACATCGAAGTCGCGGCCCCAGGAGGCGACGATTCGCCGACTCATCATCTGTAGGCGAGCCAGCGCCTGCACGTACGAGATACTGTCGGTCGCCATCGCCTGCTCGCGCATGGCCGCACTCAGTGGCTCGACTCGATCCCAGTCGGACACGTCCCAGTACGCCAAACCGGTGTTCCACACTGCAAGAAAGGCCGGCAAGATCTCCCCCGCCTCCGGCCAGTCGGGCTTCCCTTCGAACACGTCGTGGCCCAGGTCCTCGAGCAGCGCCGCCGTACGCTTGACGGCCTCGATGCATTCGGGAGCGACGGGAACGCCCGTCGGGGCCTCGGTCGTAAACGCAATCCGCAAGCGCCCCGGGGACGCACCGACTTCCTCGCGGAACGGCCGCTCGGGCGCGGGAGCATTGTACCAGGCAAGCGGATCCGGCTGGCTGATCACGTCGAGTACCGCCGCCGTATCGGCGACCGTTCGCGTCAGGACGCCCTCGACGGCGCCCCCGTGCATTACGTCGCACACCAACGGCCCCCACGAGACGCGGCCGCGACTCGGTTTCAGGCCTACCAGCCCGCAACACGACGCCGGGATCCGAATCGAGCCACCGCCGTCGTTGCCGTGCGCCATCGGAGCGAGCCCGGCGGCCACGCACGCCGCCGCGCCACCGCTCGATCCGCCAGGCGTGCGACTCAGATCCCAGGGATTGCGCGTCGCTCCGTAGGCCTGGTTCTCGGTAACCGGCAAGATGCCGAATTCGGGCGTGTTCGTACGGCACAGCAGCAGGCAGCCGGCGCGCTCGAGCGCGGCGACGACGGCCGCCGTCACGGTGGCCACCCGGTCGAGTGCGGCGCGCGAACCGAAGGTAATCGGCCAGCCCGCCACGTCCGTGAGATCTTTGATCGGTACCGGCACGCCGAAAAACGGCCCTCGGGCCTCACCGCGCATGAGCGCCGCCTCGGCCTCGCGTGCCTCCTTGCGAACCTCATCGTCACGGCGCCAGGTGACCGCGTTCAAGTCCACGTTGAGGCGATCGATTCGATCGAGGTAGCTATCGACAACCTCGACCGGGCTGATCTTCTTGTTGCGAATCGCATCGGCTAGTTCGAGCGCAGAACAAAACGCGTCCATCTCGTCATCGTCTCCTGAAATCTCGGTCGCTCTCCATCGGCCGCTCGGGTCACGCGCCGCGGGACCGCCAAGCGCGGAGCGCACAACATGCCGCGGAGCGCGCGGCAACGCCAGCGGGAGCCACGGCGCATCCCGGGCTTAGTCTTTGAAAGCGAGTTCGGCGAGCGGCAGGCGGAAGCGTCTCATCAACATGTACACGGCGAGAGCACCCAGTCGCCGCTGGCGCTGAATCCTCCGGCGTTCGCGCCAGGCGCCGGGCAGTCCGAGAGCAGCCGCGGCATACGCGCGCGCGAGGATTCCAGCCAGCCGCAATCGCGAGTAATCACGGCGGAAGCTGCTGCTCATGCCTCTGCCGCTCGCTGCCGCAAACGCTTGCGCCGCATACCGCGCGATCGTGTACAGCGGGCTCAAGACGAGCAGTCGCAACGGCAGGAGCTTGACCGCATTCCAGATACGATTGCGCTCGACCAGATAGGCTTTCAGCGCCGAGTGGTAACCACTAGTCATCGACTTCTTGTGACGGACTACCGCCCCTGGAAGGTACGTACACGACCAACCGCGCAGTTGACCGCGAAGTGCGAGATCGAGATCCTCGAGATAGGCGAAGTAGCGCTCGTCGAAGAGCCCGACATCCTCGAGCATGCTGCGCCGGTAGACGGCGGCGCAGCCGTTCGGCCCGAGTACTTCGTCCGCTTCATCGTATTGCCCGACATCCTTTTCGAGCCAACCGCGGGACCGACAAATGCCGTCGGGGTAGACGAGCAGCCCGGTGGAATCGAAGACGCCCGGACGGTCGTACATCATCACGCGGGTCGCAAACATGCCCGTGTTGGGTTCATCGTTTGCTGCCTCAACGATGCGGGAGAGAAAGTCCGGTTCCACCTCGGCGTCGTTGTTCAGCAGGACCACCAAGTCGCCCGAGCTCGCCCGAATCGCCTGATTGTTGCCGGCGCAAAATCCCCGGTTCTCCTCGTTCTCGATCAGCCGGACCCACCCGAAATCGGCAGCGATCATCTCGCGGCTGCCGTCGTGGGATCCGTTGTCGACGACGATCGTCTCGAAGTCGCGATAGTGCTGGCGCTCGATCGACTCGAGGCACGCGCGGAGCAACTCTCGGCCGTTCCAGTTGAGAACGATGATCGAGACTCGTGGCACCCCGTCATTCTAGCAGGCCGCCGCAGGCTCGCGCTCGCGCGGTAGGCTCTCGCCTAAGTGAGGCCCCCTCGGTCGCCCAGCGAACACATCGAGGCCGAGAGCCGTGGCCCGCGATACCGGCCGCGGCGCTGCGCTCAGCAGGGCGTGGCCTGCGGGCGAAAGTTGTAAGGCGACGTTCAAATTTTTCCACTTCCACCGACCTGCCACGGCGTAAGCCGCGGATTTACACCGTTTCCGGCATGGCACCTGGCTTGCAAGGCTCCATGCACACCGGCGTGGCCGTGGCAGCGGCGGGCGCCGACGCATGTCAATGGAGGATGCAATGGAACAGGGCAAAACGGGAACTTTCGTCCGTCAGCTCAGGCTCAAGCTCTCGATGACACAGGAAGAGTTTGCTCACGCTCTGGGCATCACGGTGAGCACCGTCAATCGGTGGGAAAACGGCCATTCCGAGCCGAGCAAGCTCGCCCGGGCCAGCATCGTCGGTCTGGCCGAAAAGCGCGGCGTCCGTCTCGACCCGGAGACCCTCGAGGTGGCGGGAGGCCGACCTCCGGCCCCGGGCTACGAGGCCTACGCACGCTGAGGCGGGGAAGCGGTTGAGGTGGAGGTGCACCGAGGGGGCCGCCGAGCGGCCCCCTCGCCTGCCTGCGCCTCAGGCCGTCCGCGGCGTTGCGTCCGACCGATACTGCACCAGGCGTTCGATCGCCCGCCTCGCCAACTTGCTCGGCTTCGCGTGCCCGTTCTCCCAGCGGTTCACCGTCGCGACGGTGATTCCCAGCGTGTGGGCGAACTCCTCTTGCGTCATCCGCAGGTTGCGCCGCAGTTCTCGAATGCTTGCTCCAGTGGGATCGCTCATTTTGATCTCCTCGCTCCGGCGCAGAGGCGCCAGGTAGTCAAGGCCAGAAAAAGCAACCGGCGTGCCAGCAAAGCATTCTTTGTTTTCGCAGGGTTAAGCACCCGGGCACACGCCCGCGGCGTTATCTTTTTGGCAAGTACCGCATAGAGGCGTCCGCAAATTGCCGCTTGTCCGCCGGTCAGACACTCGGCAAGGCACGGCTCCACCCCGCTGCCGGCATGGCAGAGGTTACGGCAACCGCTGCGTACGCGGGTCAGCCTCGAGCGCGCCGATCTCTGCGGTCGACGTGCTTTTCGACCAGCGCATCGGCCCGCTGCAGCAGGTCGTCGTCTCCAGTGTACTTTTCGATCATCAAGCTGAGATCGCTCAGATCGTGCAGCAGCATCTGCTCGGCCTGACTGCGCTGGGCTTCATCGGCAAGGCCGTCGATCAGGTCGAGCAGCAGGTCCTCGACTTCGGTGCTCTCGAGTTCGACCGCCAGCTCGAATGCACGCTCGATCGACAGCGGCTGCTCGGCCTCGGCATGGAGCCGCTCGACGACCTCGCCTGCAGCTGCCGTCGTCGCCGTGAGTCGCTCGAGGTCGGGGGAGATTTCCGCCTCCTGCAGCATCACTTCGATCAGCTCCAGCGCTCCGACGTGTCCCGCCTCGTGCCGGGCCATCGACATCCAGAAGCCGTGCAACTCCTCATTGTCGGCGAACCGACGCGCGAGCTTGACGTAGATCGACATGGACAGAGACTCGAGCCGCCGTGCCTGGCGGATCAAGTCCGTGAGCTTGACCTTCATCCCGCCGCCTTCCCTACCAAAGGGCGCCGGGCGTTGCGAGCAGCGGTCCCCTTCCGCGTCAGCGGGGCCGGCGGCCGAGCATCGCCTCGATCTCGCGCAATCGGGAGGCGAACGCCGCGTCCCCCGAAACCCGGTCGTTGACCGAACGTACGGCCCGAAGAACCGAGGTGTGGTTCCGCCCGCCGAGCACCTCCCCGATTTCCGGCAGGGAAGCGTTCGTCAAGCGGCGGCACAAGTAAGCGGCCACGTGCCGCGGCCACGCAACGCGCCGCGAGCGGTCACGCGACAGCAGCTCGGCGCGGGAAATCCCGTACATCCACGCGACGGTGTCCACGATCTTGTCGAGCGTTACCGGTGCGCTCGCAGCCACGTAGGGAGCGATCAGTTGTTCCACCGTGTGCTCGTCTAGCTGGCACTCCTGGTGTGTCACCGCGGCCTTGAGACGGAGCACCAGGCCCTCGATGTCGCGGACGCTTCCATTCATCCGGGCGGCGATACTCTCCAGCAGGTTGTCGGCGATCGACAGCCGCGCCTCGCGCGCTTTGACCTTCAGAATTCGGCTGCGAAGCTCGCTGTCGAGCGGTGCAAGATCGGCGAGCAGGCCGCCTTGAAACCGGCTCCTCAGCCCGGTCTCGACCTCTTCGAGTTCGCCCGGACCGCGATCGCACGCCAGGGCGATCGGCTTGCCCGCGCCGTGGAGCAAATTGAACGCGTGGAACAGCTCCTGCTGCGTGCGTTTCTTGCCCCCAATGAACTGAATGTCGTCGATCAGCAAAGCATCGGCAACCTGGAATTCCCGGCGGAAGGCTGCCATGCGATCGAGACTCAGCGCATCCACCATGCGCCGGGTGAACTCCTCACCATGATAAATGAGAACTTTGCGACCGCGCGACTTCAGATGATTGGCGATTGCCAGCAGGAGGTGTGTCTTACCCAGACCGTTGCCGCCGTAGAGGAATAAGGGGTTCCCCCCACTGACCTTCCCGTCGGCGATCTGGCGGGCACCAAGATACGCCAAGCGGTTGCTGTCCCCGACGACGAAACTGTCGAACGTCTTGCGTGCGTTTACACCGCGCGCGCGATCCGCGGCAGGGCGACGCCGGACCGTGGTGGCCGGCCTCGCCCTGCCGCATGCCCCCACCACCACCGCCACACGACACCGCTTGTCCGCGGCAACCGAGACAGCCCGCTCGATTGCCGGTAGAAAAGCCTGCCGGACGCGATCACGAAACAACCCGAAGGGAGCTTCGAGAGTCAACGTATCGTCTTCGAAACTCGCCGGGTTCAGTTCCAGGATCCATGTCTCGTAGTCTTTCTCCGGAAGCTCCTTCGCAATCAAGGAGCATGCCTCTCCCCACAGCCTAGCTGCCTCGGTCCTCATCACCCAAGCGGTGCCCCCAACCTTGTTCAAGTCTTGGCTTGCACTGAACCAGTCGAAAGAGGATGTCGACAAGTGACCCGACCATCAGTGCGAAGCGGAATGCGGAATACCCCTTCCGAGTGAGGCGACCGCCGAAGCAGTCGCCGCCACACCTTTTCGCGAAACCCCGATCCGTTTGAAACGCGCCCGTTGCGGTTACGGCGCGACGACGCCTTTCACTTAGTCCTACGCAGTCATGAGTGCAAGAAAAAAATTTCGGCGCGTGAATTTTCCAGGGAAAATGCACGCGCCTCGTTCGCGCAACGACGTCCTCATCGCGATGGTGTCGCGTTTCTCCCCGTCAACAAAGGAAAAACTCGTCACGGTCGAGTTGCAACGTGCGCCGACTCGCAAACGCGCGGGAGCGAATTGATTGACCATACAACAATCGCAAGCAGCGTTCGTTGCTTCGCTCGGCTGGCCGCGCCCATCCGTTTGTGTGAACGGAGGACGCAAGAGGAAGTCGATCGCACCGACTCGCGTCCGAAAGGACGACAGTCCTTCCAGGGATAGACGGGCGAGCGCTACCGACGAATCGTAGGCGCTACTCGAAGTTCGGTCGCCTAAATCAAGCCGCGACAAGCCCACCTGCGTCGAGCCTCCCTGCGCCACGCCGAGCTCGCGCGCAACGACTTTTAAACCGCCATCAGTTGGCAGGCGCTTGCGGTAAGGCGGTAGCACAAACCGGGCCAACCACTCGCGACACGCGCGCTTCCACTACACCGCAGCGCGGCCTCTCCTCTGCGTTGAATCGGTCCCACGAGCTAAATAGCATCCGGCGTCCCGTGGAAGCTCTCTTTGCACAGGCCTACACCTTGCTTCCGGCAAAGATCGCCGTCGGTTGTTTTCTCGCGCTGGCCGTACCCCCCGCCGGCGTCATCGGCCGGCCTTTCTATTCCATCGGCGCGGCGATCTCTTTCCTGCTCGCTTGCGTAGTCGTCGCAGCGACGATCCGTGTTCGAGAGCTACTCTCGCCCGTAGCCTTTGCCGGAGTGCTTACTTGGTCTGCGTTTTCAGTATCCCTGGCGTGCTATTACGGAAGCTTATTTTCATCCTCGCCGTCGTTTCGTGCGCGCACGTTTCCGGTTGCTCTCGGACTTGGGATGCTTGCACTTTCGCTTTCCACCTTCGACCTTCTGTCCTCTCGCGCCGTACCCGCGCGGCTCATACTGAGCCTATTGCCCTGGACCGGTGCGGCACTGTCGGGCGCTGCGCTCGGATCGATGTTGCTCGGACACTTTTATCTGGTCGATCAGGGGCTCGACCCTGCGATTCTCGAACGCATGCGGCGATATTGTCGCGCGTGTCTCGTCGTCGAGGCGACCCTGGTTCCAGTCTGCTTCACCGTAGCTCTCGTGGCCGGTGCAATCGGGCCGGCACGCGCACGGGGCTCCCTGCTTCCGCTCCTCGCGGGCCGGGCACTCACTTGGGGGGCGACGGCAACGTTACTCGCGCTGATCGGGAAAACCCTGAAAGTCCCGCAGCCCATGGCCGCAACCGGCTTATTCTACATTTGTTCGCTGTCCGTGCTCGTCGGCGAGATTTGCGGCCACTGGTTGTTGTTCCGCACCGGCTTGCCGCTTTGACCCTTCGACCGCCCGGGCGCTGCGCGCCCGCCCGCACGACTGAACCGGTCGCCGGACTCGTGCCAATCGATCCAACGACCGCCGGCGGTGCAGACGCGCCCATTACGCGACATGCCAGCCAGTGGCCGTGCGACGACCCCGATGCTACTGAGCAGAGACGCGCGGCACCGGCACGCTCGCACCGGCGCCGGTGTACGCCGCGCCCATCAGGCGAAGAGCATTTCGTGCACCGCCATTCCAGCGGGCACCATCGGGAACACCCCCTCTTCGGGAGGAATGATGACCTCGGCAACTCCCGGCCCGTCGTATTCGAACAGCCTCTCGAGCGCTGGCCGGAGCTCGTCCGGACGAGTCGCACGAACGCCGAAGGCACCGTAGGCCTCGGCGAGTTTGACGAAGTCGGGCAGAGACTCGAAGTACGACTGCGAGAAGCGCCGCTCGTAGAACTTGTCCTGCCACTGCCGGACCATGCCCAGGTGGCGGTTGTTCAAGATGACGACCTTGACCGGCACCTTGTACTGGACCGCGGTCGACAGCTCCTGAATGTTCATTTGGATGCTGCCGTCCCCACTGACGACGATCACAGTCCGGTCCGGATCGGCGAAGTGGGCACCGATTCCGGCGGGCAAGCCGTAGCCCATCGTGCCGAGGCCGCCCGAGGTCAGCCAGGAGCGAGGACGCTCGAACCCGAACAACTGGGCGCTCCACATCTGGTGCTGGCCGACGTCCGTGGCAACGATGGCATCCCCGCCCGTGAGATCCTGGAGCGTCTCGAACACCGCCAGCGGCAAGATCGCTCCGTCGCGCTCGCGCTTGTAACCGAGCGGCCGCTCCTTCTTCCAGGCGGCGATCTGCTCGACCCACGGGGTCCACTTTTCCGCCGACTGCCGGAAGAACGGCCGCTCGGCGATTCCTTCGAGCATCAGTTGAAGAACGTTGCCGACGTCGCCGACGATGGGGACGTCGACGGGAACGTTCTTGGCGATCGACGACGGGTCGATATCGATATGAATGATGCGCCCGCGGGCGCGTGGTGCGAACTGGGAGGTATCTCCCGTGACGCGATCGTCGAACCGGGCCGCCACGGCCACCAGGACGTCGCAGTGTTGGACCGCCATGTTCGCCCAATATCCGCCGTGCATGCCGAGCATTCCGACGTTTCGGGGATCGGAGGCCGGAAACGTTCCCAGCGCCATCAGGGTCGTGGTCACCGGTGCCCCGATCGTGCGAATGAGCTCGGTCAGCACGGCAGCCGACCCGCCCCATTGGACCCCACCACCGACGTAGAACAGCGGTCGCTCGGCCTGCTCGAGCAGGTCGAGTGCCCGGCCGACCTGCCGCTTGTTGCCGCGTACGGTCGGGCGGTAACCGCGGATGTCGAGCCGGCGGATGGGCGCGTATTCGCACGTGGCGTTCTGGACATCCTTGGGCAGATCGATCAGCACCGGCCCGGGCCGTCCCGAAGTCGCAATGTAGAATGCTTGTTTGATGATCCGTGCCAGATCGCGCACGTCCTTCACCAAGAAGTTGTGCTTCGTACAGGGACGCGTGATGCCGACGATATCCGCTTCCTGAAACGCGTCGTTGCCGATCAGGCTAGTCGGCACCTGCCCACTGAGGACGATCACGGGGGTCGAATCCATGTACGCGTCGGTCAGCCCGGTCACCGTATTGGTGGCACCGGGTCCGGACGTGACGATCACCACCCCGGGTTTTCCCTTGACCCGGGCGTACCCCTGAGCCATGTGCACTGCACCCTGTTCGTGGCGCACGAGAACGTGGCGGAAGGGACCGTCGTAGAGCTCGTCGTAGGTCGGTAGGATGGCGCCGCCCGGGTATCCGAACACCGTATCGACGCCTTCGGCACGAAGCGCCTCGACGACGATTTGAGCTCCGGTGAGCAGTTGCGGCTGGGCATCGGCCGCGGGCTGCGCCGCGGCGGCGGTAGAAGACGTCGTTTTCGCTGTCATGTTTCGTCCCGGCTGGTGTGGCCGGCCTCCTCGTCACTGGCGCGCGGGCTGGTTACCGCGGCCTGCGAAGTGTGATTTAGGCTGCTATTTCGGCGGAGGGCCGCAAGCAGCGATGCCGGTAGCTTAGTCCCCCGAAAGCCCGTTTTCAAGCCGCAGAATCGATCGCGGCCGCATCGGGCCGCGGCAGCGCCGTTCCATCGATCTCCGGCTGCTCGTCCACCCACCGCCGCACTCGCTCGGCGATCTCCTCCCGGCCACCCGCGTGCTTCCCGCCGAGGGCGGACAACAGAGCGGCGAGCGCCGCCGGCCCCTCCACCGCAGATCCCGGGGGCGCAACGGCGGCCCGGTACGGCTGCGCTCGGCCACCACGATTGACGAACGTACCGTCTTGCTCGAAATGACTCGCAACCGCGAGGACTTCGTCCGCATAGGACGTCACGGTGCGCGTGCGATCGTCGATCACGACCGTGGCGTCGAGACTTTCGAGTCGCTCGGCTTCGACGACCCCGTCGGCAACGGGATCCGAGCGCACCACGATGACACCGTCGACATCCGGTTCGATGCGCTCGGCTTGGCGAAAGCCGAGCGCAGTGAGCCCGCGACGGTTTGGGTAGCGATCTGAGCTGACGAGCTTGCCGTCGTCGGGCACATCGGAGGTCTCTGGTGAGGTCAACAGGAGCGGAGCGTCGCCGAGCCGTGCCGCAATGTCGGCCAGCAACAACCCCTCTTCCAAACTGCACGCGGCCGAAGCGAGGATCGCGTACTTCGATGCCGCGCGAAGATTGCGCGCGGCGAACTCCGCGGCCGTCGTCGCGTCGACTTCGAGAAAGCGCCCTTCCTCGCGGGTCAGACTGCTGGACAGTCGCTCGGGCACGGCATTGTCGCGATAGACCGCCCGCCCGGCGTCGCACATCCAGTAGCCGTTCACCTCAGGGCAGTAGCGCGGTTTGACGCGATAGATCATGCCCTGCCGCGAGTGCACCTCGATATTACATCCGGTCGCGCAGCCCGTGCAGATCGACTCGCTGGTGTCGAGGTACCAAACGCGCGCGCGAAACCGGAACTCCTTGCTGGTCAGCGCGCCTACCGGGCAAATGTCGACGATGTTCTCGGCGTACGGGTTGTCCACCCAGGCCCCACTGGCGAGCGTCAGCCGGTTGCGGTCCCCTCTCTCGGTAATGGTCAGCTCGTGGCTTTCACTCACTTCTTCCAGAAACCGGATGCACCGCGTGCACAGGATGCAACGCTCCTGGTCGAGCATGATGTCGGGCCCGATGGCGATCGCCTTCCCCTTGTGAACCTTGTCGCCGAGCGCAACGCGACTGTGGTGGCGACCGTAGTCCATGTAGTATTCCTGCAGCTTGCACTCGCCGGCTTGGTCGCAGATCGGACAGTCGATCGGGTGGTTGACCAGAAGAAACTCGAGCACGGCGCGGCGGGCCTCGCGCACCCGCGGATTGTCGGACTCGACCACCATTCCATCTTGCACGACCGTATTGCAGGCGATCTGGAGCTTTGGCAGGGGATTGGCCTGTTTCGCCGACAGCGCCTTGATCTCGACCAGGCACATGCGGCAGTTCCCGGCGACGGACAACCCCGGGTGATAGCAGTAGTGCGGAATCTCCTGGCCGGCGGCCTCCGCCGCTTGCACGACGTTGGTGCCCTCGGCCACCTCCACGGTCACTCCGTTGATCGTGACACTCGGCATCGTCGTAGACCCCCTAGGCGACCGCGCGCCGAGCTGCTTCCAGGTCGCAACGGCCGTCTCGAATGTGCGCCTCGAACTCGTCCCGGAACTTGGCGACGAAACTCCGAACGGGCATCGCCGCAGCATCCGCGAGAACGCACACCGTGTTCCCCATCATACCGGCGGCCACCGAATCGAGAGTTTCGAGGTCCTCGGGCCGCCCTTCCCCGCGATCGATGCGGCTGACGATCTTTTCGAGCCAGCCGCTTCCCTCACGACAAGGGGTACACTGGCCGCACGACTCGTGGTGATAGAAATGCGAAATCGCCCGCAGCGCGTGCACCATGCACGTCGTCTCGTCCATTACGATGATCCCTGCCGAGCCGAGCATGGAGCCGGCCTTCGCGACCGAATCGAAATCCATCGCGACGTCGATCTCGTCGGCAGTAAGAACCGGGACCGAGGAGCCGCCGGGGATCACGGCCTTGACGCGGCGTCCTTTCCAGATCCCGCCGGCGTGCTTTTCAATGATCTCCCTCAGCGGCGTCCCCATGGGAAGCTCGTACACGCCGGGACGTTCGACGTGCCCGCTGACGCAATAGAGCTTGGGCCCGGGGCTGCCCTCGGGCCCGATCCCCTTGAACCACTCGGGACCGCGCTCGAGGATGTGGCGCACGCAAGAAAGCGTCTCGACGTTGTTCACGATCGTCGGGCAGCCGAACAACCCGTACACCGCAGGGAACGGAGGCTTGATGCGAGGGTAGGCCCTCTTTCCCTCGATCGATTCGATCAGCCCGGTTTCCTCGCCGCAGATGTACGCTCCGGCCCCCCTGTGGACGTGAAGATCGAGCGAGAAGTCGCTTCCCAGGACAGACTCGCCAAGCACTCCCTTCTCGTATGCTTCCGCGATCGCCCGGCACAGCGACTGGTATCCCTGCCAGAACTCGCCGCGGATGTAGATGTAGGCCGTGTGGCAGCCGATCGCGTAGCTCGACAGAATGATGCCCTCGATCAGCTGGTGCGGGTCGTGCTCGAGGATCTCGCGGTCCTTGAACGTCCCTGGTTCGCTCTCGTCCGCATTGCACAGCAGGTAGACGGGTTTGCCCGTGTTCTGCGGAACGAAGCTCCACTTCAAGCCGGTGGGAAAACCAGCGCCCCCGCGCCCCCGGAGGCCCGAGTCCTTGACGGCCTCGATCACCTCGGCGGGGCTCATCTCGCGCAGCACGCGCCGCGCCGTGGCGTAACCACCGTCCTCGATGTACGCGTCGATGCCTGTCAAATCCGCATCGACGTCGCGGAAATGAAGAAGAACTCTCTCACTCATTGTGCCGCAGTCAGCCGGACCGGCCACCTCCGCTCTTTAGCCCGAGCGGCTGCGGCTGCCGCTGAATGCGACGCTGAAGAGCCATGAGGCCGTCGATCACACCCTCGGGGCGGGGCGGACAGCCCGGAACGTAGACGTCGACCGGCACGATCCGATCGATGCCCGGAAGCGTCGTATAGTTGTCGTAGAAGCCACCCGTGGAAGCACATGCACCGAACGCCATCACCCAGCGCGGCTCCGCCATCTGGTCGTACACCCGTCGGAGGATCGGGGCCTGCCGCACGGTGACCGTACCGATGACCATCAACAAATCGGCCTGCCGCGGCGTAAATCGCGGCAGAAGCGCTCCAAAACGATCGATGTCGTAGGGAGCCATCGACAGCGACATGAACTCCATCGCGCAGCACGCGGTAGCGAACGGGTACGGGAAGATCGAGAATTTTCGCGCCCAGCCCAGCGCAGCGTCTACGCGCGTTACCACGACGCTATCGGCAAGCAGAGCTTCGTCGCCGCGAAGCTGCCCGAGGCGAGGCATGGACTTGGGGTCGATCGGCTTAGCCATGAGCGGCCAGCGTACGGGCGAATGGCCGCAAATTCAAGGATTTCGTTGCAATGTCGCACCAGCGCAGATACAAGCTCGCTCCTCGTGCCCCGCTTGCTCCTCCAGACCCACGTGGGCGCCGTTTTGCTCTTCGTTGGGGCCTCGGTCGCCGTGCTCGTTATTGCCGAAGCCGCTCCCCGGCGGACGGCCACCCAGACGTCGCTCCGGCGGCTCTACGCGCGCGTTTTCCGCTGGTACGACCCCGTCTCCATCTCCTTGCTCGGCGTGTGTCTCATGACCGGCGCGTGGATGCTCACTCCCATCAAAGAGTCCCTCGGCCCGCGCTTCTTCTCCGCCATTGGGATTGCTCTCGCCATCAAGCTCGCGTGCGCGTTCGCGCTGATCAACCTGGCAGCCTACGTCGCCTTCGGCATCTGCCATCCCGTCGTGCGCGCCGAGCAGCGCCAGGAGCCGATCGACCCGGACTCTCTCCGCAGCGTTCGCCGCCGCCTGCGCGTCGCCATGGTCTTGACCCTTGCGTGCACGGCCGCCACCGTATGGGCCGCCGAGCACGTCGCCGACCGGCTCGCCGGCCCGTGAGGAGCGAGCGCCTGCGCGGCCGACTCGTGATCGGGCGCGTGCGGCCGATCGAAAGAGCCCCGATGTATCGTTCAAGCTGAACCCTATGCCGACGTTCGAGCTACTCAGCCCTGGCAAGTACCTGCCCGGCGACTACTGGAAGCAAATCGCGCCGGCCACCGAGCGCGTCGAGGTCGAGATCGGCCCCGGCGACGGCGGCTTTCTCCTGGCATCGGCTGCGGCGCACCCGGACACCCTATTCGTGGGAATCGAAGTGCGCCGGGCGTGGGCCGAAAAACTCCGCGGCCGCGCGGCCGGCTTGTGCAACGTCGAAGTCGTTCACGGGGACGCCCGGTGGATCGTGGAGTTCATCCTGGCAAGCGAGTCGATCGACCGCTACCACCTGTACTTCCCCGACCCCTGGTGGAAGAAACGCCATCACAAGCGGCGTCTGTTCACCGAGGGTTTCTGCCGCGGGGTCGCTCGAACGCTCAGGCCCGGAGGTGAGGTGCTGCTCGTCACCGACGTGGAAGTCGTACGGGGACTCGCCGAGCAGGGGCTCGAGGCGGCCGGGCTCGACCCCCTGCCCTGGTCGCGCGACCCGCAAGATCCCGCCCAGAGCTCCTATGAGCGCAAGTATCGCCGGCAGGGACGCCGGCTGTTCGAAGCAAAGTTCGTCAAGCCCTGACCGCGTGCGCGCTCAGCCGGCCGCTTTTTCCCGGCCGCCGAGGCCGACGAAGTCCGCCACCACCTCGGCGATTCCCTCGGCATCGAGTCCGTGCAGTGCATACAGATCGGCCTGCGAGCCGGACTCGCCGTAGGAGCGCACGCCGTGAATGCGAATCGAAACGTCCGGCACTTCCGACAATGCCTCGACCACCGCGCTGCCGAGCCCGCCGACCACCGAGTGGTCCTCGACGGTAACGATCCGCCCGCACCGAGCCGCCAACTTTCGCAGAAGCCCTTCGTCGATCGGCTTGATCGTGTGGATGTTCACGACGGCCGCGTCGATGCCGCGCTGAGCGAGGCGCTCGGCGGCTTCCATGGCCCCGGCAACCACCGCCCCGCTGGCGACGATCGCAACGTCGCTGCCGCTGCGCAGCTCGAGCCCCTTGCCGAAATCGAACCGATAGGACTCGTCGAAGATGTCGGGCACGCTGTGACGCGTCAGCCTGAGGTAGGCCGGACCGACATAATCGGCGAGAAACTCCGTCGCCCGCACCGTCTCGATCGCGTCGGCGGGTTGAACGACGACCATGTTCGGCAACGAACGCATGAGCGCGAGGTCTTCGAGCCCCATTTGGCTGTATCCGTCCTCGCCGATGCCGATTCCCGCGTGCGTGCCGACGATCGTGACGTTCGCGTTGTTGTAGCCGACCGACATTCGGATCTGCTCGAAGCGGCCGACGACGAAGCACGCGAAGCTCGCGGCAAACGGCACCATCCCTGCCAGAGCCAGCCCCGCCGCGACCCCGACCATGTTGCCTTCGGCGATTCCGACCTCGATGAAGCGCTCCGGATAGGCCTCGGCGAACTTGCGTGTCTGCGTCGAACACGACAGATCGGCATCGAGTACGACGACGCGATCGTGTGTCCTGCCGATCTCCTTCAGCGCCTCGCCGAAGGCCACTCTGGTAGCCTTAGCCATGGTCGTTTCTCACCCGGGGCGCGACGTACGGATCTCCGCCAGTGCGCGCTCGAGCTCCTCCTTTCCAGGCGCCTTGCCATGCCAGGCGTGGGTGCCCTCCATGAACGAAACCCCCTTGCCCTTGACCGTGTGGGCGATCAGCACCGTCGGGCGCGCGGTTTCAGCCGCCGCGGTCTCGAACGCCGAGAGCACGGCCCGCAGATCGTGCCCATCCGCTTCGAGAACGTGCCAGCCGAACGCCGTCCATTTGTCCACGAGCGGCTCGAGATCCATGATCGTCTTGACCGGACCGTCGAGCTGTACCCCGTTGTAGTCGACCACCGCGGTGAGCTTTCCCAGACGGTACTTTCCAGCGCTCATCGCCGCTTCCCACACCTGCCCCGCCTGGATCTCGCCGTCGCCGAGCAGGCAATAGGTCCGGTAGCTGTGGTCGGGGTCGAGGCGCTCACCAAGCGCGATCCCGACCGCTACCGAGAGTCCCTGGCCGAGGGAACCCGTAGCCGCTTCGATGTAGGGGAGCCGCACGTGGTCGGGGTGCCCCTGCAGGCGGCTACCGAGCTTGCGCAGGCCGCCGAGCTCCTCGCGCTCGATGCAGCCGGCACGCGCAAGGGCCGCGTACACGGTCGGTACGCCGTGGCCCTTGGAAAGCACGAACCGGTCGCGGTCGGACCAATTCGGCTGGCCTGGGCGGTAGTTCATGACAGCGAAGTACAAGGCCGTGACGATCTCGACACTCGAGAGCGAACCGCCCGGGTGCCCCGACCCGGCCTCGGCGATCATTTCGAGAATGTCTTCCCTGAGATCGCTGGCAATCGCCTGCAATTCTTCGATGGACTTCACGGACGCTTCGGAAGGTGCCCCCGCCCGGGCGAGGAGTCAAGAAAAGAAAAAACGGCCTTCACGTGGCGGTGCTCCAATGGAGCGGATCCCACGCGCGATCGCTGTCGGCCAGCAGATTCACGAACTTCACTTCCGGTCTGCCCCCCGCTTCCGTGATCGCCGTAAGACCGCAATTGTCCACGCGAATGCGGCGAAACTCCGCGAGCGGAATCGCCAGGAAGTGGCAGATCGCCGAACGGACGATGTCGCCGTGCGACACGAACAGCGTCCTTTCGGCCTGTGCGGATCCTTCTTCGATCGCGGCGAGCCCCCTGCGCTGAACGTCCCTGATCGTCTCACCGCCCGGCGTCGGGCTACCGATCGGGTCCTTGAGAAACTCGTGGTACTCCGGCTCGGCGATGATCTCCGAATACGTCTTGCCCTGCCAGCGACCGAAACGAACCTCGGCCAGTCGCTCGTCGACGGCGACTTCGACCCCCAGACGCGCGGCGATGATCTCGGCGGATTGGCGTGCACGCTCGAGCGGGCTGCTGACGATGCGGTCGAGCGGCCACCGCGACAGCAACTCGCCCATACGCTCGCACTGAGCGCGTCCGGCGGCGCTCAGCGGGACGTTCTCGTGGCCCATCACGCGCCGGGCACGGTTCCACTCGGTTTCCCCGTGCCGCAGAAGCAGAATCGTGCGAACGGCCCGTTCAGGCTGCGTCGGCGCTCTCCGGGTCACCGCCCCCACCCCGCAGCCCGCAGAACTCCTCGTAGTCGATCAGTTCGGTGATCGTCGGCTCGTCCCCGCACATCGGACAGTTCGAATCTCGCCGGAGCTTGAGGATTCGAATGTTCATCGCGAGCGTATCGAGATGCGCCAGGCGGCCGATCAGCGGCTCCCCGACACCCAGGATCAGCTTGATCGTCTCGAGAGCCTGGATACATCCGACCAAGCCCGGCAGGACCCCGAGGACCCCCGCTTCCTGACAGCTCGGCGCCATTCCCGGCGGCGGAGGCTCGGGGAACAGACACCGGTAGCAGGGCCCCGAGCCCGGCTTGAAGACCGTCGCCTGGCCCTCGAACTGGAAGATACTGCCGTGGACATTCGGCTTTCCGAGCATCACGCAGGCATCGTTGACCAGGTATCTGGTCGGGAAATTGTCGCAGCCGTCGACGATGATGTCGTAGTCGCGAAACACGTCGAGAACGTTGCTCGAATCGAGTCTCAAGCGGTGCTCCACGACATTGACGTCCGGGTTGAGGGCGCGCAACGTCATCGCCGCCGACTCGGTCTTGGGCATGCCGATCCGCTCGTTCGTGTGGAGAATCTGGCGCTGGAGGTTCGACAGGTCGACGACGTCGTTGTCGACGATTCCAATCGTGCCGACCCCGGCCGCCGCAAGGTAGAAGGCCACCGGCGAGCCCAGGCCACCGGCTCCAAGGCAGAGCACCCGCGCCTGCAGGAGCTTCGCCTGCCCCTCCTCGCCGACCTCCGAAAGCAGAAAGTGGCGGCTGTAGCGTTCGAGCTGCTCTTTGGTGAACTGAAACGGCCTCTCCCACGGATAGCCGGCGCCTTTCCATGCGCCATAGCCGCCCGCCATCGAGCGGACGCTCTCATAGCCCATGTCCCTGAGGAGTTTACCGGCCAGCAGAGAACGCGTCCCGCTCTGGCAGTAGGCGACGATCGGCGCGCTCTTGTCGGGTACCGCGGCCTCGACCTGCATCTCGAGAAACCCCCGCGGCAGGCTGAGCGCCCCGGGAAGGTGCCCCTCTCGAAACTCCTCTTTCTCGCGAACGTCGACCAAGACGGGTCGTTCGTCCCCCTCGAGCAGGCGGCCCACTTCCTCGACTGAAACTTCCGGCACGGCAGCCCGTGCCTCTTCGACTAGCTCTTGAAAGGTCTTCGCCATCGAACTCGTTGCCTCCCCGGCCGCCCGCGGCGGCCGATCGCCGCCAGCTTAGCCGCCCCGGCGGTCGATTGGTAGCCGTCACGCATCCCCCCCATGCGGGGGCCGCTCGCTCCCGGACGCTTCTCGGGCGCACCCGAATCAGAGAAGAAGAATCAGGTGCCGGGCTGCAGCGGCTCCTCGGCGGCGCGCCGGTAGTCCTCGAGCATCTGCTCCATCAATGCGTTCTGGCCCTGCTCGGCCAGGATCCTCGACCGCTCCATCAAGTCCTGCTTGGTCTCGATGAAGTCTTCGCGCCGGTAGCCGGCGATCTTGGGGTGCACGGACGTGTCCATGCGGATGGCATCGCACGGGCACGCCTCGACGCACATACCGCAGTAAATGCATCGCAGCGTGTCGATTTCGTAGCGCACCGGGTACTTTTCCACCGCCGGGTCCGGGTGCTCGCCCGCCTCGATGTGGATGCAACGGGCCGGACAAGCGGTCGCACAGAGGAAACACGCCGTGCAGCGTACCGATCCGTCGTCCTTCAGGGTCAGGCGATGGCTGCCACGGTAGTCGGGCCGGTAGCGCAGCTGAACGTCCGGATACTGCACGGTCGCCGCTGCCGGCACGTCGGTCGCGAGACCGAACTGGTGGGCGACGTGCAGGAACAGGTTGCGCCAGAAGCGCCTTCCGGTGATCGCAAGTCCCGACAAGATCTCGGGAACGTAGATCCTCTCGCGCAACGACAGCTCTTCCGGTCTTCTCACGTCACGCTCCTCAGGCCGCCATCTCCAAAACCGTCATGATACTCGGACGTCCGGCCAATCTCGTTAACCAATCCTTTACGTTCTTGTGTGCCTCGCCCGGATCGACGCCGAGCCGCTCGAGACGCAGCGCAGCAGGCGCAAAGGCGATGTCGGCGAGCGAAAAATTCGGACCGAGGAACTGCTGCTCCGAGAGCACCCGCTCGAGCATCGGCAGCGCCTTCTCGATCGTCTCGATGAGGGCGCTGACCCGTTCCCCGTTGCGCTCGCCCTCGGGCTTGGCCTGCTCGGCCTCGAGCGCCATCACCGCGGGGGTGAACGCCCGGTCCGCAAAGTCCTCGAGTAAGCGGACCCGCGCGCGCTCAGGAGCGTGCTCGAGGTCCGGCAGGAGTCCGGGCTCAGAGGCGTACCACTCGTTCAGGTACTCGTTGATGATCGTCGAATCGTAGAGCACCAGGGAATCGTCGATCAGAACCGGAACCTGTCCGAACGGATTGATCTTCAAGAACTCGGCCGAATGCTGCTGGCCCGCGGCCAGGTCCACCCGGACGGTCTCGTAGTCGCACTCGGTCTCGGCCAGAGCGATCCGAACCTTCATGCCGTACGGGCAGTCTGGGTGATCGTAAAGCTGCATCTCGTTCCTCTCACCAGGCGCCAGCGAGGCGCGTCGGCCAAGGCTAGACCAATCGTGGGGAGCGTGCAATGCAGCCCACCGCAGCAACCAGCGATCGGGCCCGCCGGCCGCGCCCGCCGCATCGAGAACCGCATCAGGAGCGGCGTGCCGCGACCACCGCGGCACCAACCGCATCGCCCCAGACGTTGACGGTCGTGCGGAAGCGGTCGAGCAGCCAATCGACCGCCAGGATCAGCGATATTCCCTCGAGCGGCAGGCCCACGGCCTCGAGCACGATGACCATCGTGACGAGACCCGCCTGCGGAATGCCGGCCGCGCCGATCGAGGCCAGCGTCGCGGTCACCGCAATCGTCACTTGCTCGGCCCAGCCCATGGGGACCGCCATCGTCTGGGCAATGAAGACCGCCGCCACGGCCTCGTACAGGGCCGTCCCGTCCATGTTCACCGTGGCCCCGAGAGGAAGGACGAAGCTGGCGGTCTCGGCGTCCACACGATTGCGCTCTTCGGTAAGCCTCATGGTTACCGCAAGGGTCGCCGAGCTCGAGGCCGTCGCAAAGGCCGTCGCCAGCGCCTCGGCGAGGTTTCGCGCGTACTCGAGCGGCCGCCGGCCGGCGACCAGCCGCAGAATCAGCGGCAAGACGACCAGACCATGCACGGACAAGCCCGCCAGAACCGTCACGAAGTACGCGCCGACCGCCGCGAGCTCATCGGCGAAACCGGCGCCGCCCCCTGCCGCACCGACCCGGGCCGCGATCAAGGCGCCGATTCCCGCCGGCGAAACCACCATCAGCCAGTCGACCAGGCGGAGCAGCGCCTCGTTGCACCCGGCGAAGAACGCAATCGCCGCGTCGGCACGCTCGCCCACGCGACCGAGGGCCGTCCCGAAAGCCAGCGCGAACACGAGGACGGGAAGGACCTCGAAGCGTGCCGCCGCCTCGACGAGGTTGGGTCGCACGAGGTGTTCCACGATCGCCTTCAGCCCGGACTCCGGCACCGGCGGCGGCGCTTGGCCGGCCGCCGGCGTCAGCCCTGCGCCGGGGGTCAAGGTCGAGACCACCGCCAGACCGACGGTCACCGCGATCGCGGTGGTCGCAACGTAGTACAGGAGGGTGGCGGCGGCGACGTTCCCGAGCCTTCCGCGCCGGGTGATCCCCGCAACGGCGTCGATCATGGAGCAAAAGATCAGCGGCAGCACCAGCAGCTTGAGCGCGTTGAGAAACAACTCGCCGATCCAGGCCAGGCGCACGCCCTCCAGCGGGAAGAACCAGCCGAGGGCGAGCCCGCCGGCCACTGCCAGCACGATGCCGACCAGCAGGCCGTTTCCCGAGCGTTTCATCCGAGCAATCGCTTGACGGGTGCGAACGACCGGCGGTGAATCGCGCACGGACCGAGCTCTTCGAGGGCGGACAGGTGTTGCCGCGTGCCGTAGCCCATGTGCACCCCAAAACCGTATCCTGGAAAGGTCTTGTCGAGACGCCTCATCATCGCGTCGCGCGCGACTTTCGCGACGATCGATGCCGCCGCGACCGAGTAGATGAAGCTGTCGGCCTTGACGAAGGCGCTCTGCCCCATCGCGACTCCGGGCACCTGCCGCGCGTCGACCAGCAGGTAGTCGGGCGGCGGGTCGAGGGCGCACACCGCTCGCCGCATCGCCTCTAGACCAGCGGCACGTACCCCCATCCGATCGAGCTCGGAGACACCGACGATGCCGGTGCCCACGGCGAGCGCCGTGGCGCGGATCTGCTCGTCGAGGACCTCGCGCCTGCGAGCCGACAACCGCTTGGAGTCGGCCACCTCGAGGTAGGCCGGATCCACGGGGAAGACGACAGCGGCGGCGACCACAGGCCCGGCCAGCGGGCCGAGCCCGACCTCGTCGACACCGGCCACGCGCCGGTAGCCCAGATCCCACAGCAACCGCTCGAGCCGGAGCATCGAGGGAACGCTTTTTCCGGGATCGCGCACGAAACGCGAAACTAATCGAGCACCCGGCCGGCCGCAATCATTCCAGGCACCACCACGGCCGGTTCGAACTCACGCCGCCGCCGTCCCACCGCGCACCGTCCCCGGGCGGAACACGGGGCGCTCGCCCGCTACTGCTCCGCCTTCAGAATGCCGGCGATTCGACTACGGATCGCCTCGTCGGGATGCTGCTTGGACTGCTGCTCGAGAAAGCGGCGGCACCGCTCGCACGAGTCGGTCACACTCCCGAGCCCGATCACTGCAGCGGCCCGGGCCCCGGGCTTCCCCTCACGAACCGCCTCTTCGAGCCGCCCGATCCCCTCC
>CAZQYE010000008.1:0-22556 GCA_964597375.1 uncultured Myxococcales bacterium | reverse complement strand
TGGTGCGCGCGAGTTCCTCGAGTGTCCGGGGGTCGTGGCGCAACCGATCGAGACGCTCGAGGAGTTCGCGGTTGCGGGCAAGCCGCTCGTTTGCTTCGGCGCTGCGCACGGCCAGGGCGTGCCGGAGTTTTTGGTAGCGGCGAATACCGTGGTCGCCAACCAGGATTGCGTATGCGAGCAGCAACGCGCCGACGAGGAGCCCTCGGATGACCCAACGCTGCAGGGCCAAGACGTTTCGTTGCCTGCGCGCCATGACGTGGTAAGGATAACGCGCCGCATGGTGTGACCGCAACGACTGAAGAAAAAAGGGGGAGACAATGAGAATCGAGTCGGTCCGAGCGAGAGAGATTCTGGACTCGCGTGGCAACCCGACCGTCGAGGTCGATGTACGCGTGCGCGGGGGCGTTCTCGGCCGTGCAGCCGTTCCTTCGGGCGCCTCGACGGGGCAGCACGAGGCCCTCGAGCTCCGCGATGCGCGCCGGCGCCGCTTCGGTGGCAAGGGAGTCCTGAAGGCGGTTGCCAACGTGAACGAGATCATCGCCCCTGAGCTCGTCGGCCTCGACGTGCGCAAGCAGGCGGAGATCGACGCGCTGATGATCGAGCTCGACGGCACCCCGAACAAGGCAAAACTCGGGGCCAACGCGATTCTCGGCGTATCGCTGGCGGTTGCTCATGCGGCGGCTACGTACCAGAGAAAACCGCTCTACCGGGCGATCGGCGGCGCGCGCGCCAAGATTCTGCCCGTGCCTCTCATGAACGTGCTCAACGGCGGTGCCCACGCGGACAACCGACTCGATTTCCAGGAGTTCATGATCGTTCCGGCGGGGCTGCCGACGTTTGCCGAGGCGCTGCGGGTCGCAGCCGAGGTGTTTCAGACGCTCAAGAAGGTTCTCAAAGAACGCCGGCTGAGCACGAACGTCGGCGACGAGGGCGGGTTCGCGCCCCAAGTCCGTGACAACGACGAAGCGCTTCGCCTGATTCTCGAGGCGGTCGAGCGGGCCGGCTACAAGCCCGGTCGCCACGTATTCCTCGCCCTCGACCCGGCGGCCAGCGAGTTCTTCGAGCGAGGCAGCTACCGGTTCCGCAAGTCGAGGGGCAAGACGCTGAGCTCGGCGCAAATGGTCGCACTGTACGAACGACTCGTGCGCCGCTACCCGATCGTATCGATCGAGGACGGTCTGGCCGAGGACGACTGGGACGGATGGCGGCGCCTGACCGCTCGGCTGGGAAAGAAAGTACAGCTCGTCGGCGACGATATCTTCGTGACCAATCCCGAGCGGCTGCGCCGCGGCATTCGGGAAGGCATCGGCAACTCGATTCTGATCAAGGTCAACCAGATCGGCTCCCTTACCGAGACGCTCAAGACGATCCGCATGGCGCATCGGGCCGGATACACGACGGTCATCTCGCACCGGTCGGGCGAGACCGAGGACACGACGATTGCGGATCTCGCGGTGGCGGTCGGAGCGGGGCAGATCAAGACCGGCTCGGTGTCACGCAGCGAGCGTACCGCCAAATACAATCGCCTTCTGCGTATCGAGGAGGAACTCGGACGGCGCGCCGTGTATCCCGGGCGAAAGGTCTTTCGGCGTCGCTGATCGGCGCGCCTGCTGAGATTCGGCCTTGGAACCGCTCGCGGACGCGGCTCTCAAGCTTCTGATCGCCGTCTTGCTCGGCGGTGCGATTGGTCTGGAGCGCGAGCTCGTTGGCAAGCCGGCGGGGTTGCGCACGAACATCCTGATCGCCGTCGGTTCCACGCTGATTACGCTCGTTTCGGTCGATCTGGCCGGGCAACGGGGTGATCCAGCGCGCCTCGCGGCGCAGATCGTCACGGGCGTCGGCTTCATCGGTGCGGGCACGATTCTACAGGCCCGCGGTGCGGTGGTCGGCCTGACCACGGCGGCGACGATCTGGACGGTAGCTGGCGTCGGAATTGCGGTGGGTGCGGGCGCGACGCCGCTCGCTGTCGGCACGACGGTGCTGATCGTTGCGTGTCTCACCCTCCTGCGCTGGATCGAACGCTGGAACATCGGGCGCCGGTCCCTCGTGACGCTCGAGATCGTGTGTCGAAGTGAGGCCGCCACACAAGCGCTGTTCGACTTGATTTGCAGCAAGCCGTTTCGCATCGAGGAGTCGACGGTGCGCAAGACCGAAGGTGGTGTGGCGCTTGCAATCGCCGGTACGACGACGCCGGCGGTTACGAACCAGTTACTCGGAGAGATCGCAGCGAGCGAAGACGTCGTGTCCGTCGACGCACGTCACTGATGCACGTCGCGCGAGCGCCTAGCACGAACGCACGGTGCACTTCAAGATGAACGCACAGAGAAAAGGTCTTTTTCGGGTCGCTTTTTGTTGACTCGCGACGCCCTGGATCGATATACTTTTGTTGTTGAACGTCTTGTTGCGCTTCGTGTTCAACAACTCGCTTGGCTTGAGAGTGCTTAGGGAGGACGGAAGCTGAAGGAGGAGGCAAACGAATGGCAGTAAGGAAGAAGAAGGCGAAGAAGAAAGCCACGAAGAAGAAAGCAACCAAGAGGAAAGCCACCAAGAAGAAAGCCAAGAAGAAGGCCAAGAAGAAAGCCACCAAGAAGAAAGCCAAGCGGAAGGCAACCAAGAAGAAAAAGACCAAGAAGAAAAAAGCCAAGAAGAAAGCCCGGAGGAAACGCTAGTAGGCAACCCGTCCGCTGGCCCTTGACGGGCCGTCCCCGAGCTTCTCAGGCGAAGCCGCTCGGTGAGCGGCAGGGAAAGCCCCCCGAACCCGATTCGGGGGGCTTTCTTGCTTTTTTCGGTGCTTCCACGAGGGCTTTGACATAAGGCGTCACGTCTCGTATTAGACGCCGTGTCCGCGTCTGCGGGAGAGGTTCGGGGCACCGGACCGATCGCAGGCGGGTGGGTCTAGGCCCGGGTTTCTGACAAGCGCGCGCAGGGAATATGCTCACCGAAGCGTGCAAGCGACTCGGCTTCGGTCGGCCTCACCGATTGCGCGGACGATTCCCGGTGGTTACCGGGGTAGCGAAACTGAGGAACAGGAATCCGGGTTGCAAGCCCGAACCCAAGCCCAAGATGGAGGAGGCATAGAGGACTCATGGCTGAACTGAGCAGCATCAAGGAAGTGTTCGAGCAGATGCCGAGCCGCTTCAACGCGGCCGCGGCTGCCGGCGTCAACGCCACGTACCAGTTCGATCTGACCGGTGACGGCGGCGGCACCTACCACGTCAAGATCGCCGACGGCGCGTGCGACGTGCAGGAAGGCCCTGCAGAGAACGCGAACATCACGATCACGATGGCGGCGTCGGACTATCTCGACATGATCAACGGCAAGCTGAACCCGCAGATGGCCTTCATGGGCGGCAAGCTGAAGATCAAGGGAGACATGAGCCTGGCGCTCAAGATGCAGCAGATCTTCCCGACCTCCTGAGGTTGCGAACTCTGTTGAGAACCGAAAGGGGAGCCCTCGGGCTCCCCTTTTTCTTTCTGGCTGCAGGGCGGCCGGCTCAGTCTTCCGAGGGAGCGTCGAGAATCGTGTGAATCCCGCATTCGCGCTTGGCGCTTCCCGCCCAACGGCCGCTGCGTTCGTCCCCGCCGGGGATCGGCAGAGACGTACAGGGACGGCAGCCGATCGAGGTATAGCCGCGTTCGAACAGCGGATGCAGCGGCAAGTGGTGCGCGTTGAGATAGTGGAACGTGTCGCGTGCCGTCCAGCGCGCCAGCGGGTTCACCTTGATCCTCTGCCCCTGGAGTTCGATGTGACCCATGCGGCGGCGCTCGGGGGTCTGGTCCCGGCGGCGACCGTTGATCCACACACGCACCCCCTCGAGCACCCGGCTGAGGGGCTCGACTTTATGGCGCCTGCAGCACGAATCCGGGTCCGTTCGAAAGGGCTCGGGGTCTTCCGGCGAACAAGGATCGTCCGGGTACACTTCGATCAGGCGCAGATCGAGCAGCTTGACGATCGTGTCGCGGTAGGCGAGGGTTTCCTTGAAGTGGAAACCGGTATCGACGAACACCACGGGAACACCGGGCTTGATGGTTCGCAACATGTGCGCGAGGACGACCCCCTCGTGCTGAAACGAGCACGTCAATACGACATCGCTGTCGAACGTAGTGGTGACCCACCCGAGGATTTGCTCGGGGGTGGCCTCCTCGAATTGTTCGTTGAGTCGCTTGATATCGGCGGCAGACAGCGACGGAAACTCGGAAGCTGTCATGCGCGAAATGGGTAACATGCGGCCGGCAGGCAAGCAACTTCGGTCCTGCCGAATCGTCGGCTTGATGTCCGGTACGTCGATGGACGGAGTCGACGCCGCGATGGTGGAGATCACGCGCAAAGGCGATCGTATCGCCTGCCTGCTCGTCGCGGCGAATACGTTTCCCTATCCGCATCGCTTGCGGGACCGTTTGCTCGAGCTTGCGGGCGGTGTCGCCTGTCCCCCGGTGGAGTTGGCCGAGCTTTCAATGCGTGTCGGCGAACGGTTCGCCGCAGCGGCCGGCGAGCTCATCCGTCGTACCGGATCGGCCGATGCGGTCGCATCGCACGGCCAGACGATCGCCCACCGTCCCGGCCGCCGGACGATTACCGTACAGATCGGCGAACCGTCGGTGATCGCCGAGCGCACGGGTCTCACGACGATTGCCGATTTTCGCCTCGCCGACGTCGCCGCCGGCGGGCAAGGGGCCCCGCTGGTGCCGATCGTCCATCACGCGCTGTTCGCGAGCACCGCGGCCACGCGGGCGATCGTCAACGTTGGTGGAATCGCCAACGCGACGATTCTGCCCGCCGGAGCGAGCGCCGATCGGATTGCCGCAAGTGACTGCGGTCCGGGGAACGTATTGATCGACGAGTGCGTTGCGGTCCTGAGTGGCGGGAAACGGCGGATGGATCGGGGCGGGCGCATGGCCGCCGCTGGATGTGTCGATGAGCGGCTCGTACGTCGCGTGCTCGCTGCGCCGTTCTTTAGGCGGCGCCTTCCGGCGTCGACCGGGCGAGAAGATTTCGGCCGGCCGACGGCGGTCCGGCTGTGCAAGGAGGCGGCGCGCAGGGGCATCGACGATCGCAGCTTGATTGCGAGTGTGACGATGGCGACGGCGCGTTCGATCGCCCGCAGTTGCCGGAAACTCGCGGGAGCGGCCGGGTTCTCGGAGCTGTACCTGTGCGGCGGCGGAGCGTGCAACCCGACGCTGCGCGCGATGCTGGCCGCCGAGCTTGCCGGAGTGCACGTCGGGACGACGGATGAGCTCGGTGTTGATCCCGCGTTCCTCGAAGCACAAGCGTTCGCAATGCTTGGATGGATGGCGCTCGAGGGGAGGGCGGGAAACGTGCCCGCCGCCACTGGTGCCGCCGGCCCGAGGGTCCTCGGAAGGATCATTCCGGGAAGAAACTATCGGAGGGTCCTGCTCGCGCAGAGCTGATCGCTGATCCCGCCGCTCGTTTCGCGTCCGGGAAACCCGGTTGCAGATGCCGGCGGCGGCTCGATGGGTCGGGCGAGCGGTGAGGCGCGATTGAGGGTCCTGGCACTCGTCGAGCAAGGAACTGGGCCCCTGCCCGGCGTACCGACGGCGTGTGTTCAGGCGACGTCGAGCTCGCGGCGGGGCACCTCCCGCAGGAGGACCTCGTCTCCCTCCGCGCTCCCGCCGAAGCGGCGCATCCGCTCGAGACCTTCGCGAACCTCGCGCCGCGTCATCAGGATGCCGTACGACTGGAGAATCTGTTTGACGATGTCGTAGTGGGTCTCGATCGACTGGGTCACCGAGACGTACCCGTGGCGCCCCGCCTTCGGGCCTTCCCAGAACGCCAGCGGGTTCATTGCGAAGAACCGCGTGTCGCGTTCGGTGGGCTCGACCACGATGATGTCACCCTGGAAGTTCGTGTCTTCCTGATACTGCCGAAGTCCGTACTGCAGTCGCGAGTGCAGCAGGGTTCGGAACACCTGGTTGAGGACCGTGATGATTCCCTGATCGGCCAGCGGGGTGCCCTCGCTTTCGAACTTGCCGGTTTCCGGCACGTAGCGGTGAGCGACCCGGTTCGTGAACGGACGGAACGGGTTATAGCAGATCACCAGGTCCGCGCCGTGTTCGATCGCCACGTCGATGCTTGCCGTCCGCCGCACACCGCCGTCGACGTAGTCGACACCGTTGATGCGCGCCGGCCGGTAGAATCCCGGGAGTGCCGTCGACGCCTGGACGGCCTCGGAAACCGTCAGCGAGCAGTCCTCGTCGTGCCCGAAAACCACGCGTTCGGCGGTGTCGAGGTTCATCGCCGTGATATAGAGCGCCTTTCCCGTGTGCTGGTGGAAGCTCCGAAAGTCGTTGGGCAGCCCGTTGCGCTCGAGGTTGGTCCGCAGATAGGCCTCGATGCGCCGGTTGTCGAAGAACCCGGCCGGCAGGTAGTGGTGCGGGAGCGGCACCCGGCGAGCGAGCAGTGCGTCGATCACCGGTGCGGCGATATCCTGCAGTGCGGCAAACGAGGGCTTCCGGCGGAAGGCCTCCGCGGCCGGCCGTATGCGCTCGATCAGGCCGCGGGAGTCGGCCAGCAGATCGACGAAGATTCCCGGCACGTAAGTGATCAGGTCGAGGACGTAATCGATGGGCCGGCCGAGGATCTCCCCGGCGTTCACCGCATAGAAATCACTTGGCCGAAAGCGCGTGAACTGAACGGACGTGCCCTCGAGCGTCCGCAGCATCTCCGATGGCGACACGCCCGCGGCCAGTGGAGCCCCGAGCATGGCGCCTGCGCTCAGACCCACGTAGATGTCGAAGTCGGTCACCTTGCGGTTGATCAGGAAGTCGTCGAGGGCCTTGAGCCCGCCGAGCTTGAATGCGCCCCCGGTCAGCGCCCCTCCCGCCAGTACCAGGGCTACCTTGGCGCCCCGCTTGCGCGTGGAGAGGTCGCTTTTCTGGATGACCGTGATTCCCATGGCTGCGTTCCAGGCCCGCCTGATTACAGAATCAATTCTAGCAGGATAGCGCGGCGGATTCGCCGTTGTCGAATCGGCGGCTCCCCGCTAGTCCCGGGAGTCGAACCACCGCTGGGCCCGCTCGAGCTCCTCGGGCGTTCCCACCGTCAGCCATACCCCCCCGAAAGGGTGGCCGTAAATGGGCTCTCCCGCGTGAAGCATGGCGGGATACGTGTCGGCGGTCATCGAAAAAGCCCTGCCGTTCTCCATATATGAGAACACGCGGGGCTCGAGGACCTGTACCCCCGTGTACATGTACGGCTCGAGCGGCCCGGCCGCTCCGGCTTGGAGGTGATCGAGAAACCGGCGGACACGGCCGGCGCCGTCGACGTGAATCAGCCCGTAGTCCTCCATCCGGGGGTCCTTGCGTAGGACCAGTGTCGCGGTCGCCCCGCGGCGGCGGTGCAGGTCGATGACCTCGGCGAGGTCGACATCGATGATCGTGTCCGCGTTGAGAGTGACGAATGTGCCCCCTTCGAGCAGGGGGCGGGCGTGGGCGATGCCGCCCCCGCTGCCGAGTAGCGGCCGCTCCTCGCTGTAGCGAATCCGCGCGCCCAAGCGTTCTCCGCCGCCCAAGTGCCGGCGGATCTGGTCTCCGAGGTGGTGCAGGTTGACGACGATGTCGGTGATCCCCGAGCGAACCAGGACCTCGACGGAATAGTCGATCAGGGGCCGGCCGCCCACTGTGAGTAGGGCCTTCGGGGTGTGCTCGGTCAACGGTCGCAAGCGCATGCCGAGCCCGGCGGCGAGGATCATTCCTTTTGGCGCTGGTGTGGTCACGATGTCTCGGACTCCCCCCGCAGCCAGTTCTCGAGGACTTCCCCAAGTGCTCCGGCCCGGCCGGAACGGGCGGCAGCGGCTTTGGCGGTGGCCACGACGTCGGGTAGAAACGAGAGGTAGCCCGGTTTGCCTTTGCAATCGGCCAGATAGTGAAAGCGGCCGATCACCTTCAGTGCCCGCTGTAGGGCGCAGTCGAAGAACGCCGCTCGCTCGCGGCCGCCGAGCCCGGCGCGGTCTGCAAACTGCTCGAACAGCTCGGCGGCGCGGTCGAGCCCGACCAAGCTCGGCGTGCAACGGTCGGTCAGCAGCGAGGCAGCGTCGTAGGCCGCGGGTCCGAGGAGCGCGTCCTGGAAATCGAGCAAGCGCAGGCGCCCGTCCTGCACGTGAATGTTCCACGCGTGATAGTCCCGGTGGCAGAACACGCGGTCGAGCCCAGCGAGGCACTCGGCGAGCCCATCGAGCTGCCGCCTGCACTCCCTCTCGAGGGGTTCGGGCAGAGGCCGGACACCGTATTCGAGGAAATGGTCCAGCTCCCAGGCGAACAGCCGCCGGTCGAACGCCTGATGGAACGCGTAGCAGCCGGTGCCGTCGTCTCGGGCGCGGCGCTGGATTTCGGCCAGCAGATCGAGGGCGCGCTCGAACCACAGCTCGGCATCGGCGGGAACCCTGCCCGCCTCGGCCCACAAAGACACGTCGCCGACGTCTTCGAGGAGGATGCAGGTTCCGTCGGCTGCGACATCGTAGATTTCAGGGATCGCCCGGCAAAACCGGCTCAGGTAGCGGGCTACGTTTACGAAGGGGATTTCCTCGGGGCCCGATTCACCGAACACCCCTAGTTCTTCGGACGAAAGGGCGACCTCGCGGCTGTCCATGAGCATCGCGACGACGGCGCGTGGGGCGCTGGGTCCGCGCAGGCGGCAGCGCACGTAGCGACGCGATGAGGCGTCTCCGGCGATCGCCTCGACGGAGGCAATGGCCGCGCCCGGCCATCGCGTTGCGGCCAGCCGTGCGATGGCCTCCTCGATGCGCTGGCGATCTCGGGCGTCGGTCTTCATGGCTACAGATTCTTGCAGAGCGGACCCGCCGCCGCTACGCGACCGCCGTTGCCGGCCGCCGGGAGATCGAAGGGGCACATGCCGGCGTGCCGCAACGGTTTTGACTTGTTGCGGCGCAATCGCAATAAGATCGCTTTCCACTAGGGGGGCCGGGAAGTAGTAGAGCCGCGTAAGTTTCGGCGCCCGAACGAGTAGGCCTGGTTAAATGTCGGAGTACGTTCCCGTCGGGTTGACGTTCTTGATCACGGCCATCGTGGCCGGCGTGATGGTCTCTCTGAACCGGATTCTTGGGCCTCGGCCCGACAATCCCCCCGTCAAGCAGGAAACCTTCGAGTGCGGAAACCCGGCGAGCGGCCCGGCCTGGGCACGTTTCTCGGTCAAGTTCTATCTCGTGGCCATCCTCTTCATCGTCTTCGACGTCGAAGTGGTGTTCATGTACCCCTGGGCCGTCACGTTCCGTGAACTCGGCTTGTTCGGTTTCGTCGAGATGATGGTGTTCGTGGCCATCTTGGCCGTCGGTTTCGTATTCGCCTGGCGCAAGGGGGCGCTCGAGTGGAGATAGCCGAAGCCGTCCAGGCCGCCGTGCCGGCGAGCCAAGCTACTTCGCATGAGGCCGCCGGCGGCCGCACGGTGGTGGTCGTGCGGCCCGAGACGGTCGCCGACGTCCTCGCGTTTCTCAAGGATGATCCAGCACAGGCGTTCGACATGCTCGTCGACGTCACCGCCGTGGATTTCGAGGCGCGGGACGGCACCCTCGAGGTCGTTTATCAGTTGGCTTCTCTGGAGCGCAAGAAGCGACTGATCGTCAAGACCAAGGTGCCCGCCGGCGATCCGGTCGTTCCTTCCGCGTGCCGCCTGTGGAAGGCGGCCAACTGGGCCGAACGCGAGGTCTTCGACATGTTCGGCGTGCGTTTCGAGGGGCATCCCGACCTGCGCCGGATTCTCATGTATCCCGAGTTCGAGGGGCATCCTCTGCGCAAGAGCTACCCGGTGGACAAGCGGCAGCCCCTGGTTCCCGAGCGCGATCCGATCGCGGACCCATGGCCTTCGAGGGACGGACGCTGATGGCGGACGCTACGGACAAGAACACGCGCCGGCCGGACGCCGCCGACCCGATCAGCGAGGTCATGGAAATCCAGATGGGGCCGTCTCATCCGGCGACCCACGGAACGATCAAGTTCAACCTCACGCTCGACGGCGAAACGATCGTCGGCTGCGACACGGAAATCGGGTACCTGCACCGCGGTTTCGAAAAGATGTGCGAGCAGGGGACCTGGACGCAGTGCATTCCCTACACCGATCGCCTCAACTACGCGTCTCCGCTGATCAACAACTTCATTTTCTGCGAGGCGGTCGAGCGATTGCTCGGTGTTACGGTGCCCGAGCGCTGCTCGGCCATTCGCGTGTTGCTTTCGGAAATGTCGCGGATCGCCGACCACCTGACATGTCTGGGAATGGCGGCGGCCGAGCTCGGGGCGATCACGCCCGGCTTCTACATGAACGAGGCCCGGGAGTTGCTCTACAACCTCAATCAGCTCGCGACCGGCGCCCGGGTGACGGTCAGCTACGGGCGGGTCGGAGGATTGCGGCGTGACCTGCCCGAAGAGTTCGAACCGGCCATGCGCGAGGCGATGGCCAAGATCGACGAGGTCTTGATCGACTGCGAGAAGCTGCTCGAACGCAACCGGATCTTCGTCGATCGCATGGTCGGAGTGGGGGTCCTCTCGCAAGAGGACGCGATCAGCTACGGGCTGACGGGGCCCTTGTTGCGCGCCACGGGAATCGCGCGCGATCTTCGCAAGGACGAGCCCTACATGGGCTACGAGCAGTACGACTTCGAGGTCCCCGTAGGCACGAAGGGCGACAACTACGACCGTTTCGCCGTCCGCTTCGAGGAGATGCGCCAGTCGTTGCGGATCATCGACCAGGTACTCAGGTCGATGCCGGGTGGGCCGGTCTGCATCGAAGACCACACGATCGTGATGCCGCAGAAAGAGGAAGTGTACGGCTCGATCGAGGGTCTGATGGCCCAGTTCAAGCTCGTGGTCGAAGGAATCCGCGTGCCCGAAGGCGAGGTCTATTTCGCCGGCGAGGCGACCAACGGGGAGCTCGGTTTCTATCTCGTCAGCGACGGCAGCGGCCGGCCATATCGGGTACGTGTTCGGCCGCCCTGTTTCTATGGGATGGCGGCCCTCGGAGAGATGATCACCGGACACATGGTGTCCGACGTCGTCGCGACGTTCGGAATGATCAACATGATCGGGGGGGAGTGCGACCGGTAGTGGCGGACGAGAAGAAAAACGGCAAGCCCGAGTTCAGCGAGGAGGCGCTGGCCGAGTACCGGGAGATCCTCGCGCGTTATCCCCAGCGGCGCGCGGCGCTGATGGCGGTGTTGTGGCTCGCACAGCGCGAGTTCGGCTGGGTCGGACCCGAAGTGCAGGCGTACGTCGCCGAGCTGATGGAACTGCCGCTGGCCTGGGTCGAGGGCGTCGCTTCGTTCTATACGATGTATTACCGGCGGCCGATGGGGAAGCACCACGTTCAGGTGTGTACCAACCTGTCGTGCCAGCTCCGCGGCGCCGAGGAGGTTCTGTCGGCCGTGCGCCGCAAGCTCGACATCGAGCCGGGTGAAACGACGCCGGACGGCAAGTTCTCGCTCGATCGCGTGGAGTGCCTCGGTTCATGCGGCACCGCGCCGGTGATCCAGCTCGGTTCGGGACCGTACTTCGAAAACATGGATGTCGAGAAAGCCCTCGAGCTGATCGACAAGCTGGCGGCGGGAAAGGACGTGTAGGATGGTCGACGTCGGAATCGCCGCCGCCAAGTGTCTGATCGTCATTCTGGCCGTGTTGCAGCTTTCGGCGTTTCTCCTGTGGATCGAGCGCAAGGGCAGCGCCCTGATCCAGGACCGTATCGGTGCGAACCGCGCCGCGATCTTCGGCATCCTGCCCGTGAACCTCGGCTTCGTGAACACGCTCGTCGCCGACCCTCTCAAGATGTTCACGAAGGAAGACTTCGTCCCGGCTGGAGCCGATCGGCTGGTTCACTCCTTGGCGCCGTTTCTCGCGCTGTTTCCCGCCATCGTGACGTTTGCTGCGATTCCCTTCGGCGACACGATCGAGGTCGGCGGCCGGCTGATCGAGCTGCGGGCGGTCAGTCTCGACGTGGGCCTCCTCTATATCGTGGCGATGGTCGCCATGGGCGTGTATGGCGTGGTGCTGGCCGGCTGGGCGTCGAACAACCGCTGGGCGCTACTCGGCGCCATTCGCGGTTCGGCGCAGATGATTTCTTACGAGGTCGCACTCGGCTTGGCTCTGATCAGCATGGTGCTGACGTACGGCACGCTCGACTTGCAAGAGATGGTCCGGGCGCAGGGCCGCATGTTGTTCGGCTTCGTCCCGGCGTGGGGCGTGCTGTATCAACCGCTGGCCTGTCTGATCGTATTCACCGCCGGCATGGCCGAGTCCAAGCGGGTGCCGTTCGACCTTCCCGAGGCCGAGTCGGAGCTGATCTCGGGGTACTTCACCGAATACTCGGGAGGCAAGCAGGCGGCGTTCATGCTCGCCGATTTCGCCGAGGTCGTCGTCGTCGCGGGGTTCGTCACCACGTTGTTCTTCGGCGGCTGGCAGGTTCCTTTCCTCACCGGGGAAGGGTTCGTGTTGCCGGGCGGTATGGCGATCGCGGTTTCGGGATGGCTGGTCACGCTGCTTCAGGTGGTGGCGTTCTCGATCAAGGTCCTCTTTTTCTGCTGGCTTCAGATTCTCGTGCGCTGGACGGTGCCCCGTTTCCGGTACGACCAGCTCATGAACCTGGGTTGGAAGGGCATGATTCCGGTGGCGCTCGTCAATCTCGTCGTGACGGCGGCGGTCGTGTTGTGGCTGGGGGGCGGCGCATGAGCGAAGTGTTGTTTTACGGTGTCGCCGCAGTGACCGTTGCAGCCGCCGCCGGAGTCGTGATTTGCCGCAATCCGGTCCACAGCGCGCTTTCGCTGGTCGTGGCGTTGTTCTTGTTGGCCGGCATCTACGCATCGCTCGAAGCCCATCTCGTCGCGGCTCTACAGATCATCGTCTATGCCGGTGCCGTGATGGTTCTGTTCTTGTTCGTGATCATGCTGCTCAATCTCCAAGCCGATCCGCACGAGCCCTCGAGAGCGGGGGCGCGGACGGTTGCTGCGCTGTTGGCGGCGGCCTTGGCGGCGACGGTCGGCCACTTCGCCTGGCGCGCGCTACCGGTCGGCCGCCAGGGTGAGGCGCTGGCGGAGCAGTTCGGGACGACCACGGGACTGGCGCGCGTGTTGTTCAACGACTACCTGGTGGCGTTCGAGTTGACGTCCGTGCTGCTGCTGGTGGCCGTCGTCGGGGCCGTGGTGCTGGCACGGCGGGAGGAGGACGACTGAGGCATGGCGACGCCGGCGCATTTCCTGGTCCTGAGCGCGGTGCTGTTCTCGATCGGCTGCATCGGGGTGCTCACCCGCCGGAACGTGATCGTGATTTTCATGTCGATCGAGCTGATGCTCAACGCCGCCAACCTTGCGTTCGTGGCCGTTGCCAACCACCTCGGTGGCATGGAGGGGCAGGCCATCGTGTTCTTCGTCATGACGCTGGCGGCTGCGGAGGTGGCGGTCGGCCTAGCGATCATTCTGTCGCTGTTTCGAAACAAGCAGACGGTCAATGCCGACGAGATCGGCCTGCTGCGCTGGTAGGACGGAGGAGAAGGGATGCATCCTGACCACATCGCTCCGGCCGTTCACACCGTGACCTACCTGCGTTGGATTCCTCTGCTGCCGCTGCTCGGCGTCGCCGTCCACGTGTTCCTAGGCAGGCGTCTCGGCCGCAACGCCGTCGGTGCCGTCGCCTGTGCGGTGGTCGCCGGCAGTTTTCTGCTTTCGCTTCGGGCATTCGGCGAGTTGCGTTCGGCCGGCGAGGGGGCGGTCCTCCTCGACCAGGCCTACCAGTGGATTTCCGCGGGCAGCTTTTCGGTGTCGGCCACCCTGGGCTTCGATGCACTGTCGGCGGTGATGTGCCTGGTGGTGAGCGGTGTGGGGTTCCTGATCCACGTCTACTCGACCGGCTACATGGGGCACGATCCCGACTACGCCCGCTATTTCGCCTACCTCAACTTGTTCACCGCCTCGATGCTGATTCTGGTCCTGGCCGACAGCCTCCCGCTGATGTTCGTCGGTTGGGAAGGGGTGGGCCTGTGCAGTTACCTGCTGATCGGCTTCTGGTACACGGACCCGGAAAAGGCGTCGGCGGGCAAGAAGGCGTTCGTCGTGAACCGGATCGGCGACGCCGGATTCGTCCTCGGCATGGCGCTTTTGTTCTGGGCGCTGGCCGCCGCGGGGATGCCTACGCTGCGGTTCGCCGTGGTCAACGAGCATGCCGCCGAGCTCGGCGGAACCGTCGCCACGGCGGCCGCCCTGCTGCTGTTCGTCGGCGCCACCGGCAAGTCGGCGCAGATTCCCTTGTTCGTGTGGCTGCCCGATGCGATGGCCGGTCCGACGCCGGTGTCGGCTCTGATCCACGCCGCGACGATGGTCACCGCCGGGGTGTACATGGTGGCGCGGTTGCACGGCCTCTACGAAGCGGCCCCCGATGCGATGGCAGTGGTCGGAACGATCGGCGCTCTGACGGCCGTCGGTGCTGCGTCGATCGGGATCGCCCAGAACGACATCAAGAAAGTCCTGGCGTACTCGACCGTATCCCAGCTCGGATACATGTTCCTCGCCCTCGGTGTGGGAGCCTTTGCGGCGGGAATCTTCCACGTCGTGACGCATGCATTCTTCAAGGCCCTGCTGTTTCTCGGCGCCGGCAGCGTGATCCATGCCCTGCACGAGGAGCAGGACATCCGGCAGATGGGCGGCCTGCGCGCGAAGATGCCGATCACGTCGGCGACGTTCTTGATCGCGACGCTTGCGATCGCCGGGATTCCCGGACTTTCCGGGTTTTTCTCGAAAGACGAGATTCTCGCGTCCGCATTCGCCGGAGGCCACTACGTGCTGTGGGCGCTGGGACTGTTCGGCGCGGCCCTGACTGCGTTCTACATGACGCGACTGCTGACGCTCACGTTCTACGGGGACTTCCGCGGCGACGACGAGCGCTGGGCGAAGGCGCACGAGAGTCCACCGTCGATGACGTCTGCGCTGGTGGTGCTCGGAGTGCTGGCCGCCGTGGGCGGTTACCTCGGCGTGCCGCACGCTCTTGGTGGTCACAACCGGTTCGGTGAGTTCCTCGCTCCGGTCGTGGGCCACCACGAGCTGCACCTCGGTTTGGGCACCGAGTATACGTTGATGGCGCTGTCGGTGGCCGTGGCGGCCGGCGCGATGTGGTTCGCGTGGAAGATCTACCGCTTCGGACCACTGTTCGACGCCGTGTTGGCCGAGAAGCTCGGTGCCTTCTACCGTGCACTGACGTCGGCGTACTACGTGGACGACACCTACCGGCAGGCCGTCGTCGAGCCGATCGTCGCCGGCTCGCGGTGGCTGTGGCGTGGGATCGACGTTGCGGTGATCGACGGCCTGGTCAACGGCTTGGCCTCCGGTTGCCGGACGGTCGCCGACAGTTGGCGGCGCTGGGCGACGGGGAACGTGCAGGAGTACGCCCTCAGCGTGATGGTGGGCGTGCTGGTTGTCGTGATCGCGCTTGCCGCGGGGTTGGTGAGGTGAGCCGGTGAGTGGCGGACTGCTGAGCTGGATCGTTTTCACCCCGGCCGCCGGCGCCTTGCTCGTTGCGGCGGTGCCTCCCGAGGCACCCAAAGCACTCAGGCGCAGCGCCCTGTGGGTGTCTCTGGTCCCGTTCGTGCTTGCGCTCGGGGCGTGGATGCAGTTCGACGCCGGCAGTGCGGACTTCCAACTCGTCGAGCGCAGCGTGTGGATCGAGCGCTTCGGTATCTCCTATTTCCTGGGGGTGGATGGGATCTCGTTGTTGCTCGTGCTGCTTACCGTCTTCCTGACCCCCCTGGTCATCCTGTCCGCTCCCGACACGATCCATCGGCGTCTCAAGGGCTACTTGATCGCCATGCTGCTGCTCGAGACGACGATGCTCGGCACCTTGGTCGCCCTCGACACGCTCCTGTTCTACGTCTTCTGGGAAGCGATGCTGGTGCCGATGTTTCTCATCATCGGTATCTGGGGCGGTGAGCGGCGCGTCTACGCCGCGATCAAGTTTCTCCTGTTCACGATGGTGGGCAGTCTGCCGATGCTGGCGGCGCTGGTCTACATGGCTCTTCAGGCCGGCGACGGCCACATGAGCTTTGCGATCACCGACTTCTATCGTCTCTCCCTTTCACCGACGGCTCAGGCGTGGGCCTGCGCGGCACTTGCCCTCGCCTTCGCGATCAAGGTTCCCATGTGGCCGCTCCACACGTGGCTGCCCGATGCGCACGTGGAGGCGCCGACCGGCGGTTCCGTCATCCTGGCCGGCGTCCTCCTGAAGATGGGGACCTACGGCTTCGTGCGCTTCGTCCTCCCCCTGTTCCCCGACGTCGTGCCGGTGGTGATGCCTTGGATCGGGGTGCTGGCGGTCATCGGCATCGTCTACGGCGCGCTGGTCGCGATGGTGCAGCCCGATCTCAAGAAACTGGTCGCGTATTCGTCGGTCAGCCACCTAGGATTCGTCATGCTCGGCCTGGCCAGCCTCAACACGGTCGGGGTTGAAGGCGCCGTCTACCAGATGCTCAACCACGGTCTTTCCACTGGGGCCCTGTTCCTGCTCGTCGGGATGATCTACGAGCGCCGCCACACCCGACTGATCGCCGAGTTCGGCGGCCTGTGGAAGCAGCTTCCCGTCTATGCGGCATGCTTCCTCGTGATCATGCTCTCGTCGGTGGGACTGCCGGGCCTCAACGGCTTCGTCGGGGAGTTCTTGATCATCGTCGGTGCGTTCCACAGGCATCCCGCTCTGGCGGCGGTTGCGGCGAGCGGCGTCATTTTCGGCGCGGTCTACATGCTCTGGATGTACCAGCGGGTGATGTTCGGCCCGCTCGACAACCCGGCGAACCAGAAGCTCGAGGATCTCAGTCGCCGGGAAGTCGGTGTCCTTGCCCCGATTCTGGTGATGGTCGTCGTCATGGGTGTCTACCCGAGACCGTTCCTGAACCTGATGGAAGCCTCCGTCGACGCGACCTTGCTCCGAGCTGCTCCGGCCGTCGCCAGCGCGGTGGGGGAGGAACCTGCGGATGTCGGCGCGAGTTGCGAGGGACTGCTCGATGCCGTCCGGGCATGCGGCGTCGAGGAGCAGGAGGGCGAAACCGGTGCGGCTCAGGTGGGCTGCGGGCATGCAGTTGGTAGCGGTGGGGCCGGCACGGCCGCGGCAGGAGGAGCGCGATGAACGTGCAGCTCGGTAGCTACGGCCTCATCGCGCCGACGCTGGCCGCCACGGCATGGGCGCTGCTGGTCCTCGTCGTCGAGATGTTCTCGGCGCGGCGCCGCTCGCTTGCGGTCGCTTGGCTGAGCGTGATCGGTCTGGCCGAAGTCGCCTGGCTGGCCGGCAGGCGCTGGGAGCTCACCGGCGTGTTCGGCGGCGCACTGGCCATCGACGGCCTCACGGTATTCTTTGCAGTCCTCGTGTGCACGCTGGCCGCGGTGGCGGTGTTCATGGCGATCGATTATCTCCCGCAGACCGACGTGCGCGGGGGCGAATACTACCCGATGGTCATGTTCGCCGTCGTCGGCGCGCTCGTCATGGTCTCGGCGACCGACTTGATCGTGATGTTCCTCGGTCTCGAGACCATGTCGATGGCCGTGTACGTTCTCGCGGGGATCTGGAAGCGAGATCCACGGTCGAACGAAGCGGCGCTCAAGTACTTTCTGATGGGCGCATTCGCGTCGGGATTCATGCTCTACGGCATCGCCCTGCTGTACGCCCACGCCGGGTCCACGGTGATCGGAAAAGTCGCCGCTTCGTTTGCCGGCGGGCCGGCACCGCTGGCGGTCATCGGGGCGGGACTGCTACTCGTCGGCTTTGGATTCAAGGTCGCGGCCGTGCCGTTTCACCTTTGGACTCCGGACGTATACGAGGGGGCGCCGACGTCGGTGACGGCCTTCATGGCCACCGTCGTCAAGGCGGGTGCCTTCAGTGCCGTGGTTCGCGTGGTGGTTCTCGGCCTGGCTCCGCACCTCAGTCTCCTCTCGGGGATCCTGTGGGTCGCGGCCGTTGCGACGATGTCGATCGGCAACTTCGTTGCCCTGCGGCAGACGAGCCTCAAGCGGCTGCTCGCCTACTCGGCGATCGCCCACACCGGCTACCTGCTGGTCGGCCTGACGCCCGGGACTCGGGAAGGGGCAGCGGCGGTTCTCTACTACCTGGCGGCCTACGGGGCGATGAACCTCGGGGCGTTCGGGGTGATGATGCTCGTTGCACGCCGCGAAAACGGCGCCGAGCGGATCCGCGACTACGCCGGACTGTCCGAGCGCAGCCCGGTGCTGGCCCTGACGATGACGGTGTTCTTGCTCTCGCTGACGGGAATCCCCCCGCTGGCCGGATTCGTCGGCAAGCTCTACTTGTTTACCGCCGCTCTCGATGCCGGCTACGTCGTATTGGTGGTGATCGCCGTTCTCAACAGCGTGGTATCGGCGGCCTACTACTTGGGGGTCGTGCGGACGATGTACTTCGAGGATGGTGAGGCGGCGACCGCCCAGCCACGTCCGTATCTTGGAGTCGCGACGGCCGCCGCGCTGCTCGCGACCGTGTGGCTCGGCCTGGCGCCTTCGGGCGTGATCGAAGCGGCGACCACTGCGGTCGGCCGTGTCATGCTCGGCTCTTGAGCGGCGGCCGCACTCGGGCACCGACCCCGGATCGGTGACGTGGCCGCAAGACTTCTCCGGCCCGGACCACGCACCGCGGCGCTTGCGCAAAGCTTGTCAGGCTGGGACCACCGGCCATGGAGGTTTTTCTTCGGGAGCATGCTGCGCCGTGCTTTGCGGCTTGTGAGGTCGATCGGCCAGCCGGACGTGCCGGTGCGGCCGAGCTGGGGTGCCGGCACCGCGTCCGGCGGGCGGCGGATCGCCTGCGGGAAAAGGCAGGTTTCAGGCCAAAAAAAGTCCGGGCAGCGGAGGGGGGGACCCGCTGCCCGGGGAGGATCGAAGAGGAAGAAAAGGAGGAGAAACTTCCTCTTCGTGAGGGGCTTCAATCATTCAGACGACGCGCCCCACGGTTCATTCAATTACGACTCTACCACCTCGGCGATTTCCTGCGCTACCCAAAAAATGGCCGGTTTTCAGCCGTTGCCGCAGCGCGGGAAAATCCAGCGCGGCCCCGCGGTCTTGGCGGCGCGGCTGCTCTTGTCGGCGGTGCTGCCAGCGTGGCTCCTGTGGGCGGCACCGCCGGCCTCGGCCGGCCGGCCGGCGGCCGGTGCGGCACCCGAGCGCGTCGTTTCGTTGGTTCCGGCGATCACGGAAACCCTGTTTGCCGTGGGGGCCGGCGATCAGGTGGCGGCGGTTTCGCGGTACTGCAACTTTCCGCCGGAAGTATCAGGCCTGCCCCGGGTCGGGAGTTTTCTTGCGCCAGCGGTTGAAGCCGTAATCGCCCTCAGTCCCGATCTCGTGCTCACCTCGCCGAGCCCGGGCAACCGCTCGGCGGTCGAGACCCTGCGCCGGGCGGGGGTCCGCGTCGAGGTCGTGGCCGAAGGCTCGGCGTCGATTTCCGAGGCACTCGCCACGATCGGCCGAGTCGCCGATTTGGCCGGCCACCACGACGAGGGCAGGCGACTGGTTGCGAAGATCGCCGCCGAAATCGACGCGGTGCGCGCCCGCGTGGGCGGGCGGCCCCGGCCTCGCGCCGTCGTCGTCGTGGGCAGAAAGCCCCTCATTCTGGCTGGGCCGGACAGCTATCTCGGGGAGCTGCTCGAGGTCGCGGGTGCCGACAACGTGGCGCGAGCCGTCGGCGGCAAGTGGCCGCGAACGAGCCTGGAGTTCTTGCTGTCTGCGGCTCCCGAAGTGATCATCGACGCCTCCATGGAACAGGACGCGTCCGCGGGCCGCGGCCGTGTTCTCGACCGGTGGCGGCGCTACGAGTCTCTGCCGGCGGTCCGCTCAGGTCGTGTGTTTGCGGCCGGCGACGACTTGTTCTTGCGTCCCGGGCCGAGGCTGGGCCGGGCCGCCGAGGCGTTGGCACGATGGATTCACCCGGACGAAAGCGGCGCAGCAGACTGACCGCGCGCGCCATGGCATGGGGGCTCGCGGCGTGCCTGCTGGCTGCCGTAGTTGCTGCCGCCGTCGGCTTGCTGACCGGAAGCGTCCGGCTCGATCCCGCTGCGCTCCTGGCCGGGCGTGCCCCGGACGCGACGATTTTCGTGCAAGTGCGTCTGCCGCGCGTGCTCCTGGCGCTCTTGGTTGGTGGCGCACTGGCCGTGTCGGGCGCTGCGTTGCAACCCACGCTCAGGAACCCTCTGGCGAGTCCGGACATCATCGGCGTCTCCGGGGGGGCAGCGCTTGCCGCCGTCCTGGCACTCGCGGCCGGAGCGGACGTCGCCGGTCCGTTCCTCCCGCTCGTTGCTTTCGGGGGGGCCGTCGTGAGCACTGCTCTCGTTTACCGGCTCTCTCTCGTTCGAGGCCGGCTCGAGCCGGTCACCCAGGTACTCGTCGGGGTGATCTTCAACACGTTCGCCGCGTCTCTGATTCTACTCTCCAGCGCAGTGGTGGACCTGTCGCGCTCGCACTCGATCGTGTTCTGGTTGATGGGCGGGATCGCCGTGTACCCGTACGGCGTGTTGGGCGTTGCTGCAGTCTTGGTGGTAGTTGGATCGCTCGTTCTCGTTCGCGACGCGCCGGCTCTCAACCTGCTGGCCCTCGGCGACGAAGCCGCCGAGCACCTGGGGGTGGAATTGGGGGCGGTCCGGCGGCGCGTCTTCGGGGCCTCGGCGTTGCTCGTGGGCGCGGTGGTTTCGCTCACTGGGGTCATCACGTTCGTCGGCCTGATCGTGCCGCACGTTCTGCGGCGCCTGCTTGGCGGAGACAACCGCCTGCTACTGCCGGCTTCGATCTTCGGCGGAGCGGCGTTCCTGTGCCTGTGCGACGCGCTGGCCCGGTGGCTCGTGGCGCCGGCCGAAGTACCGGTTGGAGCGATCACTGCGGTCACCGGCGGGCCGTTTTTCGTTTACTTGCTGCGCCGCCGTGCGCGGCGGGAGGAGACACTTTGAGCGCTGGAGAAACGGCCATCGCCGAGCTTTCCGAGGTGTGCTTTGCATACCCCGACTCGCGCGTCGAGCTTCGCGACCTGTCCATCGAGGTGCGGCGTGGCGAGCGACTGGCGGTCGTCGGGCCCAACGGTGCCGGCAAGACGACGCTGCTCAGGCTTCTGTCGGGACTGCTGATTCCCGACCGCGGGCGCGTGCGGGTATGTGGTCTCGATCCGGCACGGAGTGACCGGCGGACGATGGCGAGGAAGGTGGCCGTCGTCGGCCAGCAGGCCACCATCGGGTTTCCCTACACGGCCCTCGAAGTCGTTCTCATGGGACGGGCGCCGCACGTCGATGGTTTTCGGCTCGAAAGCGACCGCGATCTCGAGATCGCCCGCCGGGCGATGGCAGCTACCGGAGTCTCTGAGTTTGAATCGCGCAGCTTCGATACGCTTTCGAGCGGTGAGCGACAGCGTGTGGCGATAGCGCGCGCTCTCGCCCAGGAGCCTGAGCTGCTCTTGCTCGACGAGCCGGCGGCGTTTCTCGACATCAGGCAGCAGACCGCGCTCTACGATCTGCTCGCGCGCCTCAACCGCGAAGAGGACGTGACGATCGTTTCCGTGCTCCACGACCTCAATCTCGTCTCACTCTACTTCGATCGAGTCGCCATGCTCGCAGTGGGAGACGAGCGGCGTGCCGGGGCGACTGCCGGCGGGGGGCCCTCCCGGCCGGCCGGGGCGCAGGCACCGCGGGAAAGGCGGGAACCCGCGGCGCTTCGCAGGCTCTACGCAGTCGGTACCCCGGAGGAAGTGCTTACCTACCAGGCGATCCGCGAGGTGTTTGCGACCGACGTCTACGTTTCGATCAACGATCTGACCGGAAAGCTAAACGTCCTACCCCTGCCAAATAGAAGACTCCCTTAACTGAATCCTCATTTGAGTCCGCCGCTGCTTATGTAACTGCCGTTTGACATCCGTCAGGGCGGGTGTTACCAGGGCCGGAATAGGCTCGCCTGCAGGCTTGCTCTGCCGGGCCTGGGATGCGAGCCGCCGGCCGAGCGCCACCGGGGCCTGAGGGGTCCAGTGCCGAGTGCCGGCCGGGTACCGCGGGTACCGAAGGATACTGGGCCTACCCTGGGAGCGCGGCCGTGGCCGCAGTTGGGGGGCCGGCCCGCAAGGAGGCGGCGCGCACCGGGATGCAATTCGATTACGCGAACGTCCTCGTCTTCGTCGGTCTGGGGATCGCCCTTTGCGCGATCATGCTCGGACTCGGCGCGCTCCTGCGCCCGGCCAATCCGGAACGAACCAAGCTCACCACGTACGAGTGCGGCGAGGTCGTCACCGGAGATTCGTGGATCAACTTCAACATTCGATTCTACTTGGTCGCGCTGATCTTCATCGTCTTCGACGTCGAAGTAGCGTTCATCTATCCGGTCGTCACCGTATTCCGCCGCTGGGTGAGCAACGGCCAGGGCGCTCTGGCACTCGGAGAGCTTCTGGTGTTCGTCCTCGTGCTGGTTGCGGGCCTTGCTTATGTCTGGCGTAAGGGCGATCTGCGCTGGATCAAGACGGTCGTCGAACCGGGGGGAGAAGCGCCCGGTGCGGGCGGCCGTTCGGGGAGGAATGCCGATGTCGCTCGTTAATACCGTTCCCGA
>CAZQYE010000007.1:0-22734 GCA_964597375.1 uncultured Myxococcales bacterium | reverse complement strand
TCGGCGTCGATACCGGCGGTTCGAACATCCAGTTCGCCGTCCATCCCGACGACGGTCGGCTGGTCGTGATCGAGATGAACCCTCGGGTTTCGCGGAGTTCGGCGCTTGCCTCCAAGGCGACCGGATTTCCGATTGCAAAGATGGCGGCGAAGCTGGCGGTCGGATACACGCTCGACGAGATTCCCAACGACATCACGCGGGAGACGCCGGCGAGCTTCGAGCCGACGATCGACTACGTGGTGACGAAAGTCCCGCGCTTCACCTTCGAGAAGTTCCGCCAGGCGGAGGATCGGCTGACCACGCAGATGAAATCGGTGGGCGAGGTCATGGCGATCGGCCGCACGTTCAAGGAGAGTCTGCAAAAGGCGATCCGCTCTCTGGAAATCGGCAGCGCAGGGCTGGAGCCCTGTGCCGAGGAGGACATCGACCGGTACGTGCGGGTTCCGAACTCGCGCCGCCTGTGGTTCTTGGCCGAAGCATTCCGTCGCGGCCGGTCGGTCGACGACGTCTACCGCATGAGCGGGATCGACCCGTGGTTTCTGCGCAACGTCGAGCAGATCGTCGAGCTTGAACGGGAGATCGAGAGCCTCGGTGGACCCGAAGCGATGAGCGACGCGACGTTGCGGCGCGCCAAGCGCTGGGGGTTCTCCGACCGCCGGCTCGCCGATCTGCTCGGCTGTGAGGAGCGAGACGTGCGCGAGCGCCGCAGACGCGCGGGGATCGTTCCGGTCTACAAGACGGTCGACACCTGTGCGGCCGAGTTCGAGGCGTACACTCCGTACCTGTACTCGACGTACGAGGACGAAGACGAGGCGGCTCCTTCGAAGCGTAAGAAAATCGTCATCCTCGGTGGCGGGCCGAACCGAATCGGCCAGGGAATCGAGTTCGACTACTGTTGCGTGCACGCCGTGTTCGGACTGCGGGAAGCCGGCTACGAGACGATCATGGTGAACTGCAATCCTGAGACCGTCTCGACGGACTACGATACTTCCGACCGGCTCTATTTCGAGCCGCTGACGCTCGAAGACGTGCTCGAGATCGTGCGCACGGAGCGCCCGGACGGCGTGATCGTACAATTCGGCGGCCAGACGCCGCTCAAGCTCGCCAAAGCCCTCGAAGCGGAGGGAGTACCGATCATCGGCACCCCGCCGGATGCGATCGATCGGGCGGAAGACCGCGAGCGCTTCCGCCAGGTGCTCGATCGCCTCGGCCTGCATCAACCGCCGAGTGCAACGGCCCGCACGGTCGCCGAAGCCGAGGAGATTGCGGCTCGGATCGGCCTGCCCGTGTTGGTGCGGCCTTCGTACGTGCTCGGCGGCCGGGCGATGGAGATCGTCCACGAGATGGAGCACCTGCGCCGTTACATGGAGAGCGCGATCGCGAGTTCTCCCGATCACCCGGTTCTGATCGACAAGTTCCTCGACCACGCCGTCGAGATCGATGTCGATTGCGTCAGCGACGGACGCGAGGTCGTCGTCGGCGGGATCATGGAGCACATCGAGATGGCGGGCGTTCACTCGGGCGACAGTGCGTGCGCACTTCCGCCGCGTTCGCTCGATCGGGACCTGCAGGACGAGATCCGCCGCCAAGTCCGCCTGCTGGCGCTCGAGCTCGGCGTGCGGGGTCTGATGAACGTCCAGTTCGCGGTCGCCGACGGGCGCGTCTACGTGCTCGAGGTGAATCCGCGCGCGTCGCGTACGGTTCCGTTCGTCTCGAAGGCGGTGGGGATTCCACTGGCGAAGATCGCGGCGCGGGTGATGGCCGGGGAGTCGCTTGCGGACCTGGGGTTGACGGCCGAAGTCGTGCCGGCGTACACGTCCGTCAAGGAAGCGGTGTTTCCGTTCATTAAGTTCCCGGGAGTCGACACGCTCCTGGGGCCGGAAATGAAGTCGACGGGCGAGGTCATGGGGATCGACCGCCGGTTTGCGCTTGCATTCGCCAAGGCCGAGCTGGGCGCGGGCAACCGCCTGCCGGAGTCGGGTGCGGCGTTGGTGAGCGTGCGCGAGGAAGATCGGGAGGATCTCGAGCGCATCGCCCGGCGTCTCGCTGGGGCGGGGCTGTCGCTCATCGGTACCCGCGGTACGGCCGCGTTTCTGCGCTCGCGCGGGCTGGACTGCGCCACCGTGAACAAGGTCCGCGAGGGCTCGCCGCATGCAGTCGATGCGATCCGATCGGGGACGGTTTCCATGGTGATCAACACCTGCGGAACGCCGCAGGCGGTCGAAGAGTCGTTCTCCTTGCGGCGGGCGGCGCTCGAGACGGGGGTTCCCTATTTCACGACGATCGCCGGCGCCGACGCGGCGGCCGAGGGGATCGTCTTGCTCAAGAGCGCCCGCGCGGGTGTCGAGGCGCTGCAGGACCTTCACGCTGCCGGGACGGCCGGCGGTCATCCGGCGCGGTGAAGCTCGAAGACTCGGTTCAGTTCATCAAAGGGGTCGGCCCGCGCCGCGCAGAGATCCTTGCTGCCAGTGGATTCTCGACCGTCGAGGATCTTCTGTTTCACCTGCCGTTTCGCTACGAGGACCGCCGCCGCATCCTCGAGGTCGCCGATACGCGGGCGGGCGAGGATGCGGTGCTGATCGGTGTCATCGACCGCGTTCGCGAGATCCCCTTGCGACGCTCGAGGGGCAAGCTGCTCGAAGCGAGACTCTCCGATGGCAGTGGGTCCATCGGCCTCGTGTGGTTTCATGGGGCGGGCTACTTCCGATCGAAGCTGTCGGCGGGTGGGCGCTGGCTGGTGTGCGGCAGGGTGGACGTAGGCCGCAGCGGGCGGCTTCAGATCGCGCATCCGGAGATCGAGCGGCTCTCTCCGGAAGGCGGGGAGCCGGCCGAGGAAACGCTCGCTCGGATCGTTCCCGTCTATCAAAAGCCGACGCAGTTCACGGCCGGTGCAATGCGGACCATCGTGCACCGGGCGGTGGCCGATGCCGCCTCCCGCGTCCGTAGTGTAGTGCCCGCCGAAGTTCGCTCGAGGCTCGGTTTGCTACCGCTCGCCGATGCTTTGCGTGCCGTGCACCTGCCCGAGCCGACCAGCGACTACGAGGCCCTCAGCGCGTTCCGGACGCCAGCGCACCGGACGCTGATTTTCGAGGAACTCTTCGCCCTGCAAGTCGGGCTGTCCTTGCGGCACGCGCGGCGCCGAGCCGCCGCGGGAATCGCAATGGCCGACGGCCGTCCGGCCGTGCGCCGGTTTCTCGAGCGGCTCGACTTCGAACCGACGCGGGCGCAACGCCGGGTGATCGACGAGATTCTGGCGGACATGGAAAAATCCGTGCCGATGAACCGCCTGGTCCACGGAGACGTCGGCAGCGGCAAGACGGTCGTCGGTTTCGCCGCCGTTCTGCAAGCGGTCTCTTCCGGCTATCAGGCGGCTTTCATGGCGCCCACGGAGCTGCTCGCCGAGCAGCATTTCGCCACGATGTGCCGTTGGGCGGCCGACAACGGCGTTCGCGTGGAGCTCCTCACGGGAAGCTTGCGACCGCGCTCGATGCGCGCGGCGCGCGCCCGTGTGGCCGCCGGGGAGGCCGACCTCGTGATCGGCACCCACGCGTTGATCCAAGAAGAAACGTCGTTTCCGCGGCTCGGTTTGGCAATCATCGACGAGCAACACCGTTTCGGCGTACTCCAGCGGGCGGCCCTCCGCGACGCCGTGTGCGCTTCGGCGCGCGCCGGCGGGCCGGCCGCCGACGTGCTCATGCTGTCGGCCACGCCGATTCCGCGCACGCTCGCACTCGCGCTCTACGGCGACGTGGACGTGTCGTTTCTCGACGAGATGCCGCCGGGACGGCAGCCGGTCGTGACGCGGGTCATCGCGGCGTCGCGCCGCGGCCGTCTCTACGAGCGCATGGCCGCTGCGGTGGGTGAGGGCCGGCAGTGCTACGTCGTGTACCCGCTGGTCGAAGAGTCCGAAAAGATCGATCTCGCCGACGCTACGACGATGGCGCAGCGCCTTCAGGAGGGGCCGTTCCGCGATCATCGCGTCGGCTTGATTCATGGCCGCATGCGACCGGACGAGAAAGAGGCCGTCATGCGCCGGTTCAAGGAGGGCACGATCGACGTGTTGGTCGCGACGACCGTGATCGAGGTGGGAATCGACGTACCGAACGCGTCGATCATGGTCATCGAGCACGCCGAGCGATTCGGCCTTGCCCAGCTACACCAGCTCCGGGGCCGCGTGGGGCGCGGTGGAGGAGAGGCGTTCTGTTGTCTGGTCGCCGACGAGAGGCACACGCCCGATGCGCTCGAGAGGCTCCGCGTGATGGAGCGTACGAGCGACGGGTTCGAGGTCGCGGAGGCGGACCTTCGACTGCGCGGTCCCGGCGAGTATCTGGGCACGCGGCAGGCCGGAATCCCCGCCTTCCGTGCGGCCAATCTCGTTCGCGATGCCGAGCTGCTCGACCTGGCACACCGGGAGGCTCGAGCTTGGCTCGAACGCGATCCGCGACTGGAACGCCCCGAATCGAAGGAACTCAAGCGGGTGATCGAACGGCGCTGGGGCGAACGCCTGCGATTGGCGGAGGTCGGGTGAACGGCCCGGCCCGAGCGGGGTTTGAACCCCGGGGTGGATTGCCTATAAGAGATAGATTGACCCGCAGGCAGGCTCCACTGTGAATACCGTGCCAAACGAACCCGGACGACTGCCGTCTTGGGCGGTGAACCGCGCGTCTCTGCTCGGCCCCGGGGACGGCCTCAAACGCCGCCTCCGGCGAGCGCGCCTCGTCACCGTGTGTGAAGAAGCCCGCTGTCCGAACCTGGGGGAATGCTTCGGGCGCGGAGTGGCCACGTTCATGCTGCTCGGTGACCGCTGCACGCGGCGCTGCGCCTTCTGCTCCGTGCGCACGGGGCGGCCGGCTCCTCCCGATGCGCTCGAGGGGCCGCGCGTCGCCGAAGCGGCCGCGCGTCTCGGCCTGCGGTACGTCGTTCTGACTTCAGTGGCGCGCGACGATTTGGAGGATCAGGGCGCGGGGGCGTTCGTCGCCGCGATCGAGGCGATCCGGGCACGGATCGCGGGCGTTGCCGTCGAGGTCCTGACGCCGGACTTCGGCGGCCGTGCCGAGCTGATCGGCAGGGTCGTGGCCGCTGCCCCCGAGGTGTTCGCCCACAACCTGGAAACGGTCGAGCGCCTGACGCCGGAGATCCGCGGGCGGGCGAGCTACCGGACGTCGCTAGCGGTCGTGGCCGAGGCCGCTCGCCGGTCGGCGGATACGGGCATGGTCAAGAGCGGTTTGATGGTCGGACTCGGGGAGACCAGGGAGGAGATCTCGCGGGCGATGCGCGATCTCCGGGACTGCGGGTGCCAGCTTCTCACCGTGGGCCAATACCTGCGTCCCACGCGACGGCAGCGACCGGTATCGCGCTACCTCTCGCCGCAGGAGTTCGCCGAGATTGAAGCCGAGGCGCGTGCTCTTGGATTTGCGGAAGTCGCATGTGGGCCGCTGGTGCGTTCGTCCTACCGTGCCGAGGCTCTGTATGGTGGTGTAGGGAGATCCTCGTGAGCCGCGAATTTGCACGCATCGAACGTTTGCCCCCGTACGTGTTTGCGATTGTCAACGATCTGAAGCAGGAGGCGCGTCGCAGGGGAGAGGACATCATCGATTTCGGCCTCGGAAACCCGGACCAAGCGACGCCGCCGCACATCGTCGACAAGGCCGTCGAGGCGATCCGCAAAGGGCAGAACCACCGCTACTCGGTCTCGCGTGGCATCTACAAACTTCGTGTTGCGATTGCGGATTGGTACCGCAGGCGATGGGGGGTCGAACTCGACCCGGACTCCGAGGTCATCTGTACGATGGGGTCGAAGGAGGGGATTGCACACCTCGTCCTCGCGACGATTGGGCCGGGGGACGTCGTTCTGTGTCCGTCTCCGACCTATCCGATCCACCAGTACTCGGTGATCATCGCCGGTGGAGATCTGCGTCACGTACCGTTGATTCCCGGCCAGGACTTCTTCGAAGCTCTGGTCTCGGCGATCCGCGAGACGTGGCCGAAGCCGAAGATGCTGATGATCAATTTCCCGTCGAATCCGACGACCGAAGTCGTGGAGCTCGAGTTTTTCCGGAAGATCGTCGCCCTAGCCGAGGAGCACGACCTGCTCGTCGTGCACGACAACGCATACGCGGAGCTCACGTTCGACGGGTATCGAGCGCCGAGTTTTCTCGAAGTGGATGGTGCCCGCGACGTGGGCGTCGAGTGCTATACGTTGTCGAAGTCGTACAACATGCCCGGATGGCGGGTCGGCTTCGTCTGCGGAAACCGAGACATGATCGCTGCTCTCGCGCGGCTGAAGTCTTACTACGACTACGGCATGTTCACGCCCATTCAGATCGCTGGAATTCACGCGCTCAACGGGCCGCAGGAGTGCGTGGAGGAGATTCGGGAGACGTACCGTTCGCGCCGCGATACTCTGATCCGCGGGTTGGCGCGGGCAGGCTGGGAGGTTCCTTCGCCGCGAGCGACGATGTTCGTGTGGGCCCGCATTCCCGAGCACTTGCGGCCGATGGGATCGCTCGAGTTTTCCAAGCTGCTTCTAACGGAAGGCAAGGTCGCCGTGTCGCCGGGAATCGGCTTCGGGCCGTACGGGGACGAGTACGTGCGCTTCGCGTTGATCGAGAACGAGCACCGCATTCGGCAGGCCGTGCGGGGCATTCGGCGGGCGCTTTCCGTGGCCGCACCGGACACCGGCAAGAAGTAAGACGACGGGTGGGGAACGGGGATGACACGTAGGCAGGATGCGGTCGGCGTCGGGGTCATCGGCTTCGGGACGATCGGAACGGGAACGGTGCGCTTGCTTCGTGATCAACGGCATTCGATCGAGCAGCGTGTGGGGTTTCCCATTCGTCTCGTTCGGGTGGCGGATCTCGACACGCGCCGTGATCGTGGAATCCGCTTGCCCAAGGGCGTCCTGATCCGGGACGCGCGCAAGCTCATTCATGATCCGGCGGTCGACGTAGTCGTCGAGTTGATCGGCGGGGTAGAGCCGGCGCGGTCGCTGATCGAAGAGGCGATTCACGCCGGCAAGAGCGTGGTCACGGCGAACAAGGCTCTGCTCTCGGTCCACGGTCCGCGACTTGCGCGGGCGGCGGAGAAAGCGGGTGTCGCGCTCGGATTCGAGGCGAGCGTTGGTGGGGGGATCCCGATTCTGCGGGTCCTGCGCGAGGCGCTCGCCGGTGATCGCAATCTCGAAGTCTACGGCATCGTCAATGGCACGGCGAACTACATTCTCAGCGAGATGACGGCCGGGGCCGGCGAGTTTGCGGACGTTCTCGAGCGGGCCCAAGCGCTGGGTTTGGCCGAGGCCGACCCGACGTATGACGTCGACGGGTTCGACAGCCTACACAAGCTGGTCGTTCTCGTCGCCTTGGCGTTCGGCAAGAAGATACGGCCGGGTGCGGTGCACGTGGAAGGGATCCGCCGCGTGTCGGGAGTGGACATCGCCTACGCGCGGGAACTCGGCTACACGATCAAGTTGCTCGCCGTGGCACGCGACACCGACGACGGTGTCGAGGCCCGCGTCCACCCGGCGATGGTGCCGAATTCGCATCTATTGTCCCAGGTGTCCGGACCGTTCAACGCCGTATGCCTGAGGGGAAAGGCTCTCGGTACGTCGATTTATTACGGCCAAGGCGCGGGGATGATGCCGACGGCCACCGCGGTGGTGGCCGACATCATCGAGGCGGCGCGCGCTCTGCGCAGCGGTTGTCGCGGCCGGGTGCCGGCCTACGGGCGCTCGGCGGCCCAGTTGCGCGTGGCGAGGGTCGTGCCGATGAGCGAGACGTTTCACGAGCACTACATTCGAGTTATGGTGCCGGACCGGCCCGGTGTGTTGGCGCGCATCGCCCGCGTGCTCGGTGACGAAGGCATCAGCATCGCGACCGTGGCCCAGCACGAACGAGCGCGCAGAGGCCGGGTTCCGGTGGTATTGCGTACGCACCGTGCGCGCGAGGGCTCGCTGCACCGCGCGCTGGCGCGGATTGGGCGCTTGCGTGAGACGACCGGCAAGCCGGTCGTGATTCGCGTCGAGGAGAGCCTCGGAGAAGAACGCTGACATGAGCTGGCCCGGAGTCATCGAGCGTTACCGCGACCGCCTGCCGGTTCCCGACGGGGTCAAGGCGGTCACCTTGCTCGAAGGAAACACGCCCCTCGTCGAAACGCCGCGTCTCGCCGAAGCGGTGGGGGCGAACGTCCGGCTGTTTCTCAAGTTTGAAGGGCTCAATCCCACGTGTTCGTTCAAAGACCGCGGCATGACCGTGGCCATGACCATGGCGGTCGCCTCCGGGGCGCCGGCGGTGATCTGCGCATCGACGGGCAACACCTCGGCCTCGGCGGCGGCGTACGCGGCACGCGCGGGGCTCAAGGCGTTCGTCATCGTTCCTGAAGGCAACATCGCGCTGGGCAAGCTCAGCCAGGCGGTCATGCACGGTGCCGTCGTTCTGGCGGTGCGGGGTTCGTTCGACGATGCGTTCGAAGTCGTACGCGGGGTTGCCGAGGCCCGCGACGTCACGGTCGTGAACTCGGTCAACCCCTATCGGCTCGAGGGGCAGAAGACGGCGGCATTCGAAATCTGCGACGTTCTCGGGCGCGCGCCGGATTACCACGTACTGCCGGTCGGCAACGCGGGCAACATCACCGCTTACTGGATGGGGTACCGAGAGTACCACGACACCGGCCAAATCGAGACGCTGCCGCGCATGATGGGATTTCAGGCGGCCGGCGCCGCGCCGATCGTTCTCGGCCATCCCGTGGAGCACCCGGAAACCGTCGCGTCGGCGATTCGCATTGGCAATCCGGTGAGTTGGAAGAAAGCCGAGGCCGCGCGCGACGAGTCCGGGGGTGTGATCGAGGCGGTGACGGACGAGGAGATCCTCGATGCCTACAAGCTGATGGCCGCAAGCGAAGGGGTGTTTGCCGAGCCCGCTTCGGCGGCCTCGATCGCGGGCTTGCGCAAGTTGGCCGCCTCCGGCCGGCTCGAGCCCGGCGCCACCGTCGTGTGTACGCTCACCGGCCACGGCCTGAAGGATCCGAACAACGCGATCTCCGTGTGTCCGGAACCCACGCCGATCGAAGCGAACGTCGATCAGGCTCTCGAGGTCATGGGGCTCGACCGCTCGTGAAGTACGTCATCGTGCAAGGGGACGGGATGTCGGATTACCCCGTCGACGAACTCGGCGGCAAGACGCCGCTCGAGTACGCCCGGACACCGAACATGGATCGCCTGGCCGCCGGCGGGCTCCTCGGGCTCGTGCGTACGATTCCCGACGGCTTTCCCGCCGGCACCGACGTCGGCACGATGAGCATTCTCGGATACGATCCCGCCCGCTACCATACGGGCCGTTCGCCGATCGAGGCCGCGAGCATGGGGATCGACCTCGGCGATCGCGACGTGGCGTTTCGCTGCAACTTGGTCACGCTGGCGGGAAACTCCGGCCGGGAAGTTATGGATGACTTTACGGCCGGGCATGTAAGCACTGAAGAAGCAAAAGAAATCATTGACTCCATCCAGGCGGAGCTGGGGTCCGAGGAGATCGAGTTCCACGCCGGCGTAAGCTATCGCCACGTGATGGTGTGGCACGGTGGCCCGACGGCTTTGGAGACCGTGCCGCCGCACGACATCACGGGACAGGCCGTGGCCGAGTACCGGCCGCGCGGCGATGGCGCCGAGCGCCTCGCCGAGATCAGCAAGCGGGCCCGTGAGGTGATTGCCGATCATCCGGTCAACCGGCGGCGTGCCGAGCGCGGCGACAAGCTGGTGACGGACGTGTGGCTTTGGGGGCAGGGAAAGCGGCCGGCGATGCCTACGCTCGGCGAGCGGTTCGGCATCCGCGGAGGCGTGATCACGGCAGTCGACGTCGTCGGAGGTCTCGGGCGGCTGGCCGGACTCGATCGCATCGACGTCCCGGGAGTAACCGGATTCGTCGATACGAACTACGAGGGGAAGGGGAGCTACGCCGTCGACGCGCTGGCCGAGCGCGACCTCGTGTTCGTTCACGTCGAGGCGCCCGACGAGTCCGGCCACATGGGGGACGCGCAGCTGAAGGTGCGGGCGATCGAGGATCTCGACGAGAAGGTGATCGGGACGATTCTTTCCGGGCTCGAAGGCTGTGGGCCCTACCGGATCATGGTTCTGCCGGATCACGCGACGCCGGTGTCCGTGAGGACCCACACTCCGGATCCTGTTCCGTTTGCGATTTTCGACTCGCGCGACTCAGGGGGAAGTGGGCTCTCGTACGACGAGCGGCAGGCTGCGTCGACGGGAGAAATGCTTCCCCGCGGCCACGAGCTGATGGCGCTGTTTTTGGAAAAGGACGGCCGTTCCGGCTGATTGGACGGCGGCGGCGGCCGGAACAAGGCTCGCCCGTCGCGGAGAAGGACATGGAACGCAACCTCGCCCTCGAACTCGTACGCGTTACGGAGGCCGCGGCGCTGGCTGCGGCGCGTGAGAGCGGCCGTGGGGACGAGACGGCCCCCGAGCGCGTGGCGGCCGAGGCGATTTCTCGGGTGTTTTCGACGATCGGCGTGCAGGGGGAGATCGTCGTCGGCGACCCGCATCAACGTGCCGGCGACCCGCTGGCCGTAGGGTCGCGCCTCGGAGACGGCGGGCAGGAGGTCGACATCGCCGTCGATCCGCTCGAGGGAGGCCTGAGTTGTGCGCTCGGCGGCCCGAACGCAATGTCGATCATGGCGCTAGGGACGAAAGGGTCGTTCCTGCGCTGTCCCCCAAACACCTACATGGAGAAGATCGCGACGGGCGCCGATGGAATCGGCATCGTCGGGCTCGACAAGTCTCCAGCCGAGAACCTCAAGGCCCTCGCCGAAAAGCGATCGATGTACGTTCGGGATCTATGCGTGGTCATTCTGGATCGGCCGCGGCACGACGAGCTGATCGAGGAGGTGCGGGCCGCCGGCGCGCGCGTTCGGTTGATCCCACACGGTGACGTCGCGGCGGCGATGGCGGCGGCGCGCAAGGATTCCGACGTCGACCTACTGATGGGAATCGGCGGCGCTTCCCAGGGCGTTCTGTCGGCGGCTGCAATCAAGTGCATGGGCGGCGTCATGGAATGCCGCTTCGCGGTCCGGAACCAGCAGGAACGCAACGCGCTGTACGAGTGCGGACTCGGCGACGTCGACCGGATCCTGACCCTCGACGACATGGTCGGCGGAAGTGTCCTGTTTGCGGCGACGGGGGTAACCAACGGAGAGTACCTGCGCGGCGTCCAGTTCTTCAAGGGCGGCGCCGTCAGCCATTCCGTCGTGATGCGTTCGGAGAGCGGCACGGTCCGCCTGCTCGAGACCTACCACCGCTTCGATTACCGGCCGGTATACGATTGACGGGAGGGCCGGCGGGCGGTTTCCGTGGCGCGTGCGCGCCGTATAAGCTAATAAACTCGGCGGAAATCGCCGCATAGGCACGGTTCAATGGCAGGGAAACCCGCTCGCAAGCAGACTCCGGAGCACGTACGTGCTCCTTTTTCGACCATCTCGGGCCTCGAGCTGAAGGAATGCTACGGCCCGCAGGACGTCGCCGGCGAGATCGGCGAGCCCGGGCAGTACCCATTTACTCGAGGCGTGTATCGCTCCATGTACCGCGGGCGGCGTTGGACGATGCGCCAGTTCGCGGGCTTCGGTTCGGCCGAACAGACGAACGAGCGATTCAAGTACCTGCTGGCGCAAGGGTCGAGCGGGCTGTCGACGGCCTTCGATATGCCTACCCTGATGGGGTACGACGCCGACTCGGAGCGCGCACTGGGGGAGGTCGGTCGCGAAGGGGTGTCCGTGTCGACGGTCGCAGACATGGAGACATTGTTCGCGGGGATCCGGCTCGACGAAGTCACCACGTCGATGACCGTGAACTGTACGGCTTCGATCTTGCTGGCGATGTATCTCGTCGTCGCGGAGCGTCAGGGCTGCAGCTGGCGTGACCTCGGCGGGACGATTCAGAACGACATGCTCAAGGAGTTCATCGCTCAGAAAGAGTGGATTTGCCCGCCCGAGCCGTCGCTGCGGATCGTCACGGACATGATCGAGTTCTGCACGCGTGAAGTGCCGCGGTGGCATCCGGTGTCGATTTCCGGCTACCACATCCGTGAAGCCGGGGCGACGGCCGTGCAGGAGCTTGCCCTGACGATCGGCGACGGGATCGCATACGTCGAGGCGGCGGTCGAGCGCGGCCTCGACGTCGACGAGTTCGGTCCACGCTTGTCGTTCTTCTTCAACATCCACAACGACTTTCTCGAAGAGATCGCCAAGATCCGTGCCGCCCGCCGGATGTGGGCCAGGATCATGCGCGAACGTTTCGGCGCCAAGACCGACCGCGCCTGCCTACTGAGGACGCACGCCCAGACTTCAGGAGTGTCGCTCACCGCCCAGCAGCCGCTCAACAACGTCGTTCGGGTTGCGGTACAGGCGTTGGCCGCCGTACTGGCCGGCGTGCAGTCTTTGCACACGAATTCTCTCGACGAAGTGCTCGCGCTGCCCTCCGAGGAGGCCGTCACCGTGGCGTTGCGGACGCAGCAAATTCTCGCCGAGGAGTCCGGTGTCATCAATACCGTCGATCCACTCGGCGGCAGCTATGCGATCGAAGCGCTCACCGACCGCATGGAGAAGGAGGCGCAGGCGATCATCGACCGGATCGACGAGCTCGGAGGAATGTTACGGGCCATCGAGGTCGGATACCCTCAGCGTGAGATTGCGGACGCGGCGTTCGCTTTTCAACAGGCAATGGACGCGGGGGAGTACATCACGGTCGGCGTGAACGGATACGTGATGGAGGAAGAGCCCACGAAGGTCGAAACCCTCAGGATCGATCCCGCGATCGAGGAGCGACAGCGCCGCCGGGTAGCGGAGATCAAGCAGGCGCGCGATCAAGCGCGGGTGCGCGAGTGTCTCGACGCCGTCCGGCGCGCGGCCCGCGAGGGGTCGAATCTCATGCCGCCGATCATCGAGGCGGTGCGTTCGGACTGCTCGGTGGGTGAGATTTCGGATGTGTTCCGAGAAGAGTTCGGGGTTTACGGAGATCCCGCCTGGCTGTGACTTCAGACGAGGAGGAAGCGCTTCGTGACCGATTCGACACTGAGAATTCTCGTTGCCAAACCCGGCCTGGACGGCCATGACCGAGGAGCGAAGATCATCGCCCGCGCGTTGCGGGATGCCGGCTTCGAGGTGATCTACACGGGCCTGCACCAAACGCCGGAAATGATCGTAGAGGCGGCGATCCAGGAGGACGTCGATGCGATCGGACTTTCGATTCTCTCGGGGGCGCACATGACCTTGTTTCCCAAGGTGCTCGAGCTCCTCGAGGAGAAGGGAGCCGGCGACATTCCGGTCTTTGGGGGTGGCATCATTCCCGATGAGGACGCCGCCGAGCTGAAAAAACGCGGCATCCGGGAGATCTTCACACCCGGGGCCAGCACCCAGGACATCGTCGCCTGGATTCGTGAAAACGTGAGCCCGCGCAGCGAGTAGTTCGGGCGCCGGGCCCCAGAGGCCGGCGTGGCGCCGGCTGGAGTACGAGTAGAAAGCCAAAGCTAGGGGAGGACAATACCTTGCGTAAAGCAGTCATCGTCAGCGCATGCCGCACCGCCGTGGGAACCTTCGGCGGGGCTCTTTCCAATACCAAGGCCACCGATCTAGGCGGGATGGCCGTCAAAGAAGCCCTGTCGCGGGCGGGGATCGACGGGAGCGAAGTCGACGAGGTCATTCTCGGCAACGTCTTGGCCGCTGGGCTCGGTCTGAACCCTTCGCGGGTGGCATCGCTCGCCGCGGGCGTGCCGAAAGAGGTTCCCACGTTCGGCGTGAACAAAGCGTGTGGCTCCGGTCTCAAGGCGGTCGCTCTTGCTGCACAGGCGGTCGCCGCCGGCGCTGCCGACATCATTGTCGCGGGGGGCATGGAGAACATGAGTCTCGCGCCGTACCTGTTGACCAAGGCTCGCTTCGGCTACCGCATGGGGCACTCGGAAATCTTCGATTCGATGATCGCCGACGGTCTGAGCTGCCCGATTACTCTCGTGCACATGGGCATTACGGCCGAGAACATCGCCGAGAAATACGGCATCTCCAGGGAGGCCCAGGATGAGTTCGCCGAGGCGAGCCAGCGTAAGGCGGCCGAGGCTCAGCGTTCCGGCGCGTTCGACGAGGAAATCTTTCCCGTCGAGCTGCCTCAGAGGAAGGGGGATCCGATCGTCTTCGACAAGGACGAGCATCCGCGCGCCGACACCACGCTCGACCGGTTGGCCAAGCTTCGCCCGGCATTCAAGAAAGACGGCACGGTGACGGCCGGCAACGCATCGGGGATCAACGATGGTGCGGCGGCGGTGGTCGTGATGTCGGAGGAGACCGCCAGGCAGCGCGGACTCGAGCCCTTGGCGGTGATTCGAGGCGCGGCGAGCGCCGGCGTCGATCCGGCCATCATGGGTATGGGGCCGTGGCCGGCCGTGGAGAAGCTGCTCTCGCGAACCGGGCTGGCCAAGGACGACATTGGGCTGTGGGAGCTCAACGAGGCGTTCGCTGCGCAATCGCTCGGCGTGTTGGCCGAACTCAAGCTCGACATGGACAAGGTCAACGTGAACGGCGGTGCCATTGCCCTCGGACACCCCATTGGGGCCAGTGGTGCGCGCATCCTGGTGACTCTCCTGTATGCCATGAAGCACCGCGACGTATCGCTCGGCGTGGCGTCGCTGTGCATCGGTGGCGGACAGGGGATCGCTCTGGCCGTTGAGCGCAGCTGAGGAAAAACGGCGGGTCGCGGCATTTTTCGACGTCGACGGCACGCTGCTGCGGGTTCAGTCGGGCACGCTCTACATCGGCTACCTGCGCCGCCGCGGGCTGATGGATTTGTCCGATTTGTTGCGCATTTACTGGGCATACGTCACGTATCGCCTTGGAATGCTCAACATTCGCAGTCTGGCTTCGGTCACCTCCCGATGGCTGGCCGGGCGGCTCGAGGCGGAGGTCGCCGACCACTGCCGGGATTGGTACGAGACCGAAGTCCGGCACTACTTCCGCCCGCACGTCGTCGAGAAAGTGCGCGAGCACCAGCAGGCCGGCCACGTCGTGGCTCTGCTGACCGGCGGGACGCGCTACTTGAACGATCTCATCGCTGCCGAGCTCGGCATCGAACACGTCGTCGCGAGCGAGCTCGAGGTCGTCGACGGACGCTTCACCGGGCGGGCGATCACGCCGCTGTGTTACGGCGAAGGCAAGCTCGTCCACGCGCTCCGGTTTGCGGAGGAGCAGGGGCTCAGGCTCGAGGACAGCTACTTCTATACCGACTCGATCACCGACCTTCCCGTGCTCGAGAGGGTTGCCCATCCGTGCCCGGTGGCACCCGATCCGCGGTTACGCATCGAGGCGAGGCAGCGCGGCTGGCCGGTGATCGAAGGCAGTCCGCGTGCGGGCCGCCGCGCGGCGTAGCCGGTGGCGGGTGGGCCGGTCGGGCTAGGAAAAGCGGGCACCGCTAGCGGCCCGCGCGGCGAATACGGGATGCGGATCGTCAGTCTCGTTCCGAGCTTGACGGAGTTGATCGCCGAACTGGGCCGGATCGGCGACCTGGTGGGGCGCACGCGCTACTGCGTCGAGCCGGCCGGCCGCATCGAATCCGTCGAGGAGCTGGGGGGCACGAAAAATCCAGATCTCGACCGGATCGAAGAGCTCCGGCCGGACCTCGTCGTCATGAGCGCCGAGGAGAACCGGCGCGAGGACTACTTGCGGCTCCAGAGCGCCGGACTTCAGGTATTCGTGGTGCACCCGCGCACCGTGGCCGGTGCGGCGCGGATGATCGACGAACTGGGCCGGCGGATCGGTGCCGGTCGAGCGGCTCGCGATTTGTCGCGGCGGTGCGTGGAGGCCGCCGGGGGAGCGCCGGCGGAGCCGCTGGGCGTGTTCTGTCCGATTTGGAGGGCGCCCTGGATGACGTTCGGCGGCCGGACCTACGTCGCCGACGTATTGCGTACTTGCGGTTACCGCAGCGTCTTCGACGACGAGGATCGCGACTTCTTCGAAGTCTCCCTCGAGCAGGTCGCTCTGCGCCGTCCGCACGCGGTGTTACTCCCCGACGAGCCCTATCGTTTTTCGCTCGAGCACCGCACCGAGCTCCGGGAGGCGGGGATCGACGTTCCTGCGGTGCTGATCGACGGCCGCGACCTGTCGTGGTACGGGCCGAGAATCCCGCGGGCGCTCGCGCGCCTGCGCGCCCTCCGGCGGGAGCTGGCCCGTTCATCGGACTGACCCCGGTCCGTTGCGCACAACGATCACACATAGGTGCTTGCTTTTCGCCACCGCCGCCGCCATCAAGGTCTCGTGGTATGAGCGGCGGTAGCGGCGGCTTTTCCCGAATTCCTCCCCACAGCATCGAGGCCGAAGAATCGATCCTCGGCGCGATCCTGCTCGACAACGACGCCTACGACCGCGTAGCCGACCTGGTCGGCGCCGAGGATTTCTACGTCGAGCGCAACGCCCGGATTTTCGCGGCGATGGCGGCCCAGTCGGCGGAAGGCCTGCCGGTGGACGCCGTGACGCTGTCGGAGCGCCTCAAGCAGCGCGACGAACTGGCACGGGTCGGCGGGCTGTCCTACTTGATGGATCTTTCCGAGCGTGTCCCGACCGCGGCGAACGTCGAGTACTACGCGAAGATCGTCCGTGAAAAGGCCATTCTGCGACGCCTCATTCGGGTGTCTTCGGAGATCGCCGAGCGCGGTTACGAGGCGTCGATCGACGCCTCGCGGTTCGTCGACGAAGCAGAGCAGTCGATCTACGAAGTCTCCGAGGGGGCTCTGCGGGTCGGTCCGCGTCGCATCGAGTCGTTGATCGCCGATTCGGTGTCACGGATCGAAGCTCTGACCAAACGAAAATCGGCCGTCACGGGAGTGCCGAGCGGGTTCGTCGATCTCGACCGCCTGACTGCCGGCTTCCAACCGTCCGATCTCATCATCGTTGCCGGGCGGCCGAGCATGGGGAAGACGGCATTCTGCCTCAACATCGCCGAAAACGTCGCGCTGGAGTCGGGGATTGGGGTTGCGGTGTTCTCGCTCGAAATGTCGAGCGAGCAGCTCGTTTTGCGCATGCTATGCTCCCAAGCGGAGCTCGATCTGGCCAAGGTGCGAATCGGCCAACTGCGCCAGCGGGATTTCAAGAACCTGGCGCTCACGGCCGGGCGGCTCGGCGGCGCTCCCATCTATATCGACGACACTCCCGCGCTCTCCGTGATGGAACTGCGGGCTCGCGCGCGCCGGCTCAAGCGCGACCCCGAAGCGAATCTCGGCTTGATCATCGTCGACTACCTGCAGCTCATGAAAGGAGCGGGGGAGGACAGCCGAGAGCAGGAGATCTCGAACATTTCGCGGTCCCTCAAGGCGCTCGCCAAGGAGCTCAACGTTCCCGTCGTCGCTCTGTCCCAGCTCAACCGGCAGGTCGAGCTGAGGTCGGAAAAAAAGCCCGTGATGGCCGACCTGCGGGAGTGTGTGACGGGCGATACGCTCGTCAACCTCGCCGACGGCCGGCGCCTACCGGTGCGGGAACTCGTCGGCCAGACGCCGCGGCTCGTGACGGTCGCTTCGAAGGGCCGGCTGGCCTACACCTGCAGCGAGGCGGTATGGCGCGTCGGCCGCCGGGCCGTTTGGGCGCTGCGGCTTGCCAGCGGCCGGACTCTCAAGGTGACGAGCATGCACCGGCTGCTGGCACAAGACGGTTGGCGCCGTGTGCGCGATCTGCGGGTGGGCGATCGGCTGGCGGTGGCTCGATACTTGCCTGCTCCCGAGCAACCGCAACCCGCGCATCCGGCGCACATCGCGCTGCTCGCTTACTTTCTTGCGGGCGGGCGCGTTCTGCACGACGGGCGGGTTCGCTTGGCCGGGCTGCGGCGGGAGGCAATCGGCGAGGCGGTCGAGCTCGCACGGCAGTGTTTCGACGTCGATGCTCAGACCGACGAGCGCGGCGGGGCCGTCTTGGCCGGCGCCGAGTTGATTTCCTGGGTGGTCCGGGTCGGACAAATCGAGCGGGATCCAGGCGACCGTCGAATTCCCGATTGCGTTTTCCGCTTGCCTGCCGAGCAAGCCGCTGTGTTCCTTCGTCACTACGTCAGCGCGCGCGGGAGCGTGCACGCCGGCCGGCCGCCGATCCAACCGCACGTACGGGTGGCCGCACCGACCGCGGCGCTTGCCGGAGACGTAGCGGCGTTGCTCCTGCGGTGCGGTGTGGATTCGAGCGTGCGTGCCGTTGCCTCGCAGGGGGCTCAGGAGGAGTACCGGGTCGTCGTCCACCGGTCGGATGCGCTCGCCGTGTACGCGGAGCGGATTGGTGGGGTCGGCAAACAGGCGACCGCGGTCGAGCGGATCCGCGAGTTCACTTGGCTGACGGCGGCCGTAGGGGGTGCACGTAGATCGAGGGCGACGGCCGAGCGCCTGCAGCGTGCCATTGCGGACAGCGATGAAGAGGAGCGGGGGGAGCAGTGGGCCGGGCGCGATCTTCGCTGGGATCGAATCGCTGCCATCGAACCTGCGGGGCGTGAGGTCGTCTATGACCTAACCGTGCCGGCGACCGCATGCTGGCTGGCGGATGGCATTGTCAGTCACAACTCCGGTGCGATCGAACAGGACGCCGACGTCATTGCGTTCATCTACCGAGACGAGGTTTACCACCCCGACTCTCCGTTGGCTGGTACCGCCGAGGTGATCATCGCCAAACAGCGGAACGGCCCTACCGGCAGCGTCGAGTTGATGTTCGACAAGGAGTTCGCCCGCTTCCGAAACCTCACGCACCGGGAGGAGCCCGACGACGCGTTCGGCGACGGCGAGTTCGGTTAGCCGGCAGGCCCGAGAGTGCGAGCGCGACGCAGGAACTCACGCAAGGTTGCCGCGGGGTCCCTCGTCCGCTCGAGTTCCGAGATGACGGCGACCGAGGTCGCGCCCGCCCGCCAGACGCGCTCGGCGTCCCCGAGAGTCAGGCCGCCGATCGCCACCACCGGTTGGACCGCCGCCCGGCACGCCGCCGCGAGCGCATCGAACCCGCGCGCCCGCCGCACCCCGGGCTTGGTGGGGCTTTCGAGCACCGGCCCGAAGCCGATGTAGTCTACCGGCAGGGCGGCCGCCGCTTGCACGTCTTCGAGGGAGTGCGTCGAATATCCGATCAGCGCCTTCGCGCCGAGCAGCAGCCGTGCCTGTCGAGGGTCGAGATCCTCGTCACCGAGGTGAACACCGGCGGCACCCGTTGCCAGCGCCACGTCGCAACGGTCGTTGACGATGAGCGCGCAGCCACAGGCGGCGGCGTCCCGGCACAGCGTTGCCGCTACCTCTTCGAAGACCCCGGTCGAGACCGTCTTGGCCCGCAGTTGCACGACGCCCGGACCCGCTGCGAACACGGCTTGGGCGAGTCGCGAGACGCGAGCGCGTTCGCCCTCGTCCTCGCTGCGCAGATCGAGGATCGGGTATACGGGACCGAGGCGAAACTCGCGAGCGGCCATGTCAGCTGCGCTTGCGGTGGGGGTCGATCCCAAGCTCGGTACACTTCTTTCGTAAGGTATTGCGGTTGATGCCGAGAATCTCCGCCGCTCGCAGTTGATTTCCACCGGTCCGATCGAGCACGACCTCGATCAGAGGCCGTTCGACCATGCGCACGATGCGCTCGTACACGTTCCGCGGCAGCGCGTCGCCGAAATCCGCGAGGTACGAGCGGACGCGCTCTGCGACGATTTCTTCGAAGGGCGCGTCCGGTGCCGTCCGCGGGCCCACTTCTCCGCCGTCCCGCTCGACGTCTTCGGCGGTGAGCACGCGGTTCGGTGCCAGTGCCGCGGCACGGATGAGAACGTTCTCGAGCTCGCGTACGTTTCCCGGCCACGGCCGCTCGATCAATCGTGCGAGCGCATCGTCGGTGATGCCCCGGACTTGGAACTTGTGCTGGCGGTTGATCTTTTCGAGGAAGTGCTCCACCAGTAGCGGAATGTCTTCCTTTCGCTCGCCGAGCGAGGGAACGTCGATCACGACGACCTTGAGCCGGAAATAGAGGTCCTCGCGAAACCTTCCAGCGGCGACTTCCTGTGCCATCTGTTTGTTCGTCGCCGTGATGATCCGGCAGTTGGCGGGAATCGGATCGCGGCCGCCGACCCGGGTAAACTCGCGCTCTTGCAGAACCCGCAGCAACTTCGCCTGCAAGGGGAAGGGGAGTTCGGAAATCTCGTCGAGGAACAGCGTGCCGCCGATCGCTTGTTCGAATTTGCCGATGCGCCTCTCGGTTGCGCCGGTGAACGCTCCGCGCTCGTGGCCGAACATCTCGCTTTCGAGCAAGTCCGCGGGGATCGCGCTGCAATTCACGGCGACGAACGGGCCTTCCCAGCGATCGGAGTATGCGTGCAGGGCGCGAGCAATGAGTTCTTTTCCGGTGCCGCTTTGCCCCTGGATCAGGACCGTTGCCGTGCTGGCTGCCACCCGGCCGATGAGCTTGTAGATTTCCTGCATCGGGGGGGATTGGCCTACGATCTCGACGCCCGGCTCGTAGCTGGCGCGGATCCGCGTCTTGAGATCACCGAAGCGCGCGCTCAGCTGCCGGCGCTCGAGCACCTCCCGGGCGAGAGCCCGCATCGCGTCGAGATCGAAGGGCTTCGTGACGTAGTCGTACGCGCCGCGGCGCGTGGCTTCCACCGCGTTGCCGACGGTCGCACGGCCGGTGATGATGACGATCGCGGGCGCTTCCGGCACGCCGCTCTGACGTTCGAGTAGATCGAATCCGCTCATGCCCGGAAGCGTGATGTCGACGAACGCGAGGTCGTAAGAACCCGACTGCAACAGATCGAGCGCCTCTTCCGCGGATGCACATCCGGTTACCTCGTGCCCGTCCTCACGCAGCGCGTCGGCGATCACTCGGCGGACGTCCGCCTCGTCGTCGACGATGAGAATCCGTCCGGATTCGACTTCCGTCATGACGGAGATCCTTCGTTGACGTCGGCCACGGGGAGCATTACGCGGAACCGGGCCCCGCCGGCCTCCGATCGTTCTACGGCGATGTGTCCCCGGTGGGCCGTGACGATGCTGCGGGCAATGGACAGGCCGATGCCGTGGCCGCCTTCGGTGCCCGAGTAAAACGGTGTGAAGATCCGCTCCGCTTGCTCCGGATCCAGTCCCGGCCCGTTGTCGCTCACCTCCACGGCGATATAGTGAACGCGGCCGCTTTTCGTGTCGATGTAGAACGAGTGTTCCATCCGCGTCACGATCCGGACGATTCCTCGATTCGCCGGGCATGCCGCCACGGCGTTCTTGACGAGGTTGAGAAAGACCTGACCCAGCTGCGCCGGATCGCCGAGCACCGGGGGCAGACTCGGATCGAACTCGGTTTCGACGCGCACGCCACGCTGGTCGGCATCGCTACGCTCGAGCAAAACGACGTCCTGGAGAACACGGTGCACGTTGACCGGCTCCAGGCTGGTCGGCGGCGATTCGAGCTCCATCAGCTTGGAGATGAGTTCCGCGATCCGGTCGACCTGGCGCACGATCATGGCACCGTAGTCGGCGAGATCCGGCCGGTCCGTGAGTTTACGTGCCAGAATTTGGGCGGCGCCGCGGATCCCGGAAAGGGGATTGTTGATTTCGTGGCCGACCGTAGCCACGAGTTCGTTGAGCTCATCGAGCCGCTCTCGGCTGTGTTTGTCGTTCGGCATCCACGATCGCCGGCCGGCATCGTGGAGCACCAGGACGACGCCGGCGGCTCCGCCATGCCGGTCGTGCAGGGTCGTCGCGACGGCGCTCATTTGGGGGCCGTCGGCGCCGCCGATTCGACCCGTTCCGCGAACCGCCGTGCGGGGTGCGACCTGGGCACGCTCGATGAGCTCGACCAGCCACGGCGATCCGTCGAGAACCCGGAGCGCGCTTCGTCCCTCGAGCAGGACGCGCGAGCGCTCGAGCAGCGCCTCGGCCGCGGGGTTCGCATACTCGACCACACCGGACTTCGACAGGACCAGGATCGGATCGAGAATGCTGGCCACGACCATTTCGTAGTCGCACGGCCGCGTCTTGTTCGCAGGGGAGAGCATCCGCACCGTCCTTGCCGGAGATAGAGAATTGATGGATGCTAACACGAGCGACCGGGGTGCGCCATGTTACGAATCGGAGAAGGATACGACATCCACCGGCTCGAGCCGGGCCGGCGACTGGTGCTTGCCGGCGTCGTGATCGAGTCCCCGGTGGGTTGCGCCGGTCATTCCGACGGCGATGCCGCCGCGCACGCCTTGTGCGATGCGCTCCTCGGAGCTCTTGGGGCGGGCGACATCGGCGAGTATTTTCCCCCCGGAGACCCGCGCTGGCGCGACGCAGACTCGATGGTGCTTCTCGCCGAAGTGTGCCGCAAGGTCGCTCGGGCGGGGGCGCGCCTTAGCAACGTCGACGTAACGATCGTCATCGAGCGGCCGCGCATCGCACCGTACCGGCAGCGAATGCGCGAGCGGCTCGCCGAGGTGCTCGGTTGCCCTGCCGAAGCGGTTTCGGTCAAGGCCAAGACGGCCGAGGGGCTTGGTCCGATAGGCCGCGGGGAGGCGGTCGAGGCTCGGGCCGTGGCACTGGTCGAAGTGAGCTGACTACGGGCCTCAGCCTTTTTTGCGCTGCGACAGGCCCTCGTCGTTGAACACGAGATAGCAGGGGGTTCCCTCGATCACGGTATCGAGTAGGACCGGGCGTCCCCACAGCCGGTAGGTGAACCCAAGCGTCTTTTCGGCGTGCTCCAAGTCGAGTTCGCGGCCGTCGTACTCGTGGCCGAGCAGCAGCG
>CAZQYE010000006.1:17010-28345 GCA_964597375.1 uncultured Myxococcales bacterium | reverse complement strand
CTCGCGCGAGCAATCGCGGTTTTCACCGTGAAATATTGTGAGATTGAGGCTAGTTCCTGGCTCCCAACACGGCGCGTCGCAGCCGCCCGGCTGCGGCGCGCTTTTTCTTACGGTCTCCCCGGGTACACTCATGGCTGCTGCTCGCAAGCCAGGCCACTTCGGATGCCCCACGTGAACGTTTCCTCCCGGCTCTCCTCACTCGTATTGGCGGTGGTGCTCGGCCTCGCACCGGCACACGGGTTGGCCGCACAGGCGGTCGGTCCTGCTTTGACCCGGGGGCTCGACTTGATCGACCGTGCTTACTTGTTCGATTCCAAGCTCAATCCTCCCGATCTACTCGATGCCGCCCTCGAGTACCTCGAGTCTAGATATCCAGCCTTGATCAGCCGGCGCAGCGGGGATCGAACGTTTTTCGTCGAGGCGCCTCCCTGCCGTCTGCGGATGGAGCTTCCGCCCGAGGTCGAGGGCGCCAGGGAGCTGGCAGCGTGGCTCGATCGCGCGGCCCAGATCATCCGCCGCTGCACGGCCAAACCAAAAGAGGACGCGCCACCGCTCGAGTCGGTCCTGCTCCGCGGCGTGCTGTCGGGGCTCGACCGCTATTCGACCGTCTTCGACGCCGAGCGGCGTACCGAGCACAGTATTCAGTTCCGCGGCAAGCTCGCGGGCATCGGAGCACGCATAGGAATTCGCGACGAAAAACTCACCCTGGTGACCGTGTACCGGGAAGCGCCGGCCTACCACGCCGGTCTGCGCGACGGCGACGTCGTCCGGCGCATCGACGGGGTGTCGACCACGAACATGTTGGTCAGCGAGGCCGTGCACCGCATCCGCGGTGAACCCGGCACCCAGGTACGGCTGGCAATCGAACGCCCTGGCGAGACCGACCTGCGCGAGATCGTCGTGACGCGGGACATCGTCGTCATCCCCTCGGTCAAGGCCAAGCGCGTCGGTTCGGACGTGATCTACGCGGAGATCACTCACTTCAGCCAGACGACTCCCGCCGACTTCCGCCGTCGCGTGTCCGCACTGCTCGAAGAAGGTCCGGCCAAGGGCGTGGTCATCGACCTGCGTCACAATTCGGGCGGTAGCATGCTCGGCTCGGCCTCGATCGGCGATTTGTTTCTATCCGAGGGCGTCCTCATCACGACGGCCGGCCGGCACGGGGAACCCATCGGCGGGTTGACGGCAGAGATTCGGGCGACCGAGGACACACCGTTCGCCGAGTTTCCCGTCGTGTTTCTGACTTCTCCGCATACCGCCTCCGGTTCGGAGTTGCTCGCGGGTAGCCTGCGCAACAACGATCGCGCCCTTCTCATGGGGGAGCGGACGTTCGGCAAGGGCACGGTGCAAAAGACCTATGGACTTGGAAACGGCAGCGCGCTCAAGCTGACGGTCGGCAACTTCCTGCCCAACGGTCGCGCCATTCCCGGAGGAGGCATGATCCCCGACATCGAGGTCGACCGTTACATCCTCACGGACGGCCAAGTACGCCTGCCAGCGAGTCACGGAAGCGAGGAACTGCCGTTCTGGTTGCAGACGCCCCCGTGGTTGAAGGCGACTCAGAGGAAAGCCCTCGTCGTGATGCCGCAAGTCGAGGAACTCGGCAGCGACGAGGAGGCCGCCGAGAAGGATGCGGCCGACGATCCGCTCGTCGAGCTGGCCGCAGAGCTGCTGCGGCGGTACGGCTCTACGTCCGCCGCGCGGATGCTCGCGACGGCCGCGGGCTGGCTCGAGCAACGCAAGCTCGCCGCCGAACAGGCGGCAACCGAAGTGCTCGCGCACCACGACATCGACTGGCGCGGCGCGCCCGATGCGCTCGACGAAGCCACAGTCGAGCAGCTCGACGTATCCGTGACGCCGGAAACCCAGACCATCAAGGCCGGCGAGGAGACGAAGATCACCGTCACCGTTCGCAACACCGGCGCAACGCCCGTCTACCGGCTGCGGGGTAAGCTCGACTCGGAGTCGGGAATCTTCGACGGCAGGGGACTGCTTTTCGGGTATCTCGCACCCGGAGAGCGCCGTAGTTGGACGACGGCGGTCAAGCCGCCGCGCGGGCTGCACACCTCGCGGATTCCCGTGGGCGTCGAGTTCTACGACGACGGCGGGTTCATCGGCCGCTCCAAGCCAGCAGCGCTCGCGATCGAGGAAATTCCCAAACCGCGCATCCTGTATCGAACTCGCATCCAGCCGGGGGAGGAAACCGGGGTACTGCGCATTTTCCTCGAACTAGCGAATCGCGGCTCGGTGCCCGCCAGCGACGTCCGGGTAGCGCTCCGGCACCCCAAGACGAACGAAGTCGAGATCCTCGAAGGAACCACGACCATCGAGAAACTCGAAGCCGGTGGCAGCGAGACCGTCGAGTTTTCGGTCAAGATGCTGGTCACCCCCGCCGAAACGCCGACCGTCAAGGGCACGATCAGCGAGGCCGATTTCGGCATCTTCGAAAGTATCGAGGTGGCTCTCGAGCCAGCGCAGGAGCCCGGCCGCTGGCGCGGTCCTCCCGAAATCACGATCGCCGGCGTGGAGCGCGCCGGCGACGGAAGTCGCCGGCTGGTCTTCCGCATCCGCGATGACAGCGGACTCGTGTGGGCGCTGAGCCGCGTCGGCGATGATCAGCTCGACTACGATCCGCTCTCGCCTGAGACTACCACCGAATACTTCGTCCGCGTCCCTTGGGCGCTCAAGCCGGACGAGGCCCAGCGAATCGTCGTCCGTGCCGCCAACCGCGACGGCATGCAGGCAACGTTCGCGGCCGATCTCTGATTCCCGCGGCCGCCGGTGTGGCGCTAGCCGCCAGGTCAGTGGCCTTCCTTCGCAGCGGCTCCGGTGCGACGTTTTCCCCCGGCCTTCTTCGGCTCGACTCCGAGATCGACGGCCGCTAGCGCCTGTTCGTCGAGCTCGTAACCGGCCTCTTTCTTCAGCTCGTCGAGGAAGCTCTCGGTCTGTGCCCGGCGTTTCTCGTTGATCAGTCGGATCCGGATCTGATTCTTGACGTCCTCGAACGGACGCACCACGCCGTCCTTGCGGCCGGTCCGCTTGATGATGTGATAGCCGAAGCGGGTGTGGACGATGTCGGAAATCTGACCGTCTTCGGTGAGCCCGAAGGCCGCCTCTTCGAACTCCTTCACCATTCGGCCGCGCCCGAACTCACCGAGATCCCCGCCCCTCTTCGCGTTCGACTTGTCGATCGAATACTTGGCGGCGAGTTCCTCGAACTTACTCGGGTCCTCGCGCAGTTGCTTGAGAATGTCGCGCGCGAGCTGTTCGTCCTTGACCAGAATGTGGCTCGCCCGCACCGTGTCGGTCGAAAACTCCTGCTGGTGCGCGTCGTAGTACGCGCGGATCTCCTCGTCACTCACCGGAGCACTCTGGTGCTCCCGCATGACCTTTTGAATGACCAGGCGCCGTTCCATGTCGCGCAACTGGCGCTGGATCTCCGGGTCGCGGTCGAACCCTTTCTTGCGGCCCTCTTCGTAGATCAAGTCCGACAGCACGCGGTTCTCGACGAACTGCCGCCGGCGATCGAGGTCGGCGAGCGACTCCCGCGCCCTGGGATTCATGCTGTCGAGCTCGCGCTTGAGGTCCCCTTCGGTGAACGTCTTTCCGGCGTAGCGGGCCAGAACCGCTCCACCACCCCCCGACTCCTCGCTCGCCGCCGGCTTGCCCGCCGTCGGCGGAGTCTGGCAAGCGGCTACGAGGCAGCCGATGGCGGCCGCCACGACAAACAACCCCCCTGTGTTTCCAAAGCGTCCGTTTCTCATCGCCGTCACTGTCTCCTGTGCAAGACTGGTCGAAGACGCAGCCACATCGTACCTTACTTAGGCGTCCCGGTGCCGATTCCGGCACCGTCCCACTCGGTTCAAGTTATCGCGATTCGCCCCCGGCTGCCATTGCCGAGGCTGCCCGGCCCTCGGTCAGGCGACCGACACCAGGACCGGAGACCCGCGCCGGCGGCGCTCGACGCGGCCGACGATGCCGGCCAGGACGCCCTTGCGCTTGAGCGCTGCAACGTAGCGCCCGGCGTCGGAGGGGGCCAGGCTCACCAGCAGTCCGCCGGAAGTCTGCGGATCGACGATCGCCTCGACCAGCGCCCGCGGAACCCCATCGGCTACCTGCAACCGCTCGCCCAGGTACTCGCGATTGCGCCGCGATCCGCCGGTCGTGTGACCGGCCTCGGCAAGACGTGCCGTCCCCGGGAGTAGTGCCAGTGCATCGGCATCGAACGCCAGCGTCACCCCACTCGAGGCGGCCGCCATCTCGGCGGCGTGCCCGGCCAGACCGAAGCCGGTAATGTCGGTACAGGCGTGCGCGTGGTGCTTCCACAACAGCGACCCGGCGACGTCGTTGAGAGCGACCATCGACTCGATGGCCGCCGATGCTTCTTCGTCGGCGGTCGCCCGCCGTTTGATTCCGGTGGCGACGATCCCGGTGCCGAGCGGCTTGGTAAGCACCAGCTCGTCTCCGGCCACGGCGCCCCCGTTGCGAAGCACGCGCTGGGGATGGACGACTCCGGTAACGGCCATCCCGTACTTGAGCTCGGGATCGACGATCGAGTGTCCCCCCACGACCAGCGCACCTGCGGCCGCGGCCCGTTCCGCTCCTCCCTCGAGGACCCGGCTCATGACCTCACGCGGCAAACGGTCACAGGGAAAGGCGATCAAGTTCAGCGCGGTGACCGGACGCCCGCCCATGGCGTACACGTCGCTCATGGCGTTGGCCGCCGCAATACGCCCGAAGTCGTATGGGTCGTCGACCAACGGCGTGAAGAAATCGGCCGTCTGAACGATCGCCAGATCCGAACGCACGCGATAGACGCCGGCGTCGTCGCTCGTCTCGCTACCGACGAGCAACCGCGGGTCGTGCTGGCGCGGCACGGTCGCAAGGATGGCGCTCAGGTCCGCCGGACCCAGCTTTGCAGCTCAACCACCGCCTTGCACGAACTCCGTCAGGCGCACCGCCTCCGCACCGGCGGCTTGGGCCTTGCGCCCGCGTTTCGATGTCTTTCTCTTCCGGCTCATGTCGCGTGTGCCTTCGTATCCTAGCGAGAGCGTAGCCGCCGGTAATCGCCTTGGCGAACGGTCACGCCGCTGCGGTCGAGAAAATCGAGCAACGGGATGCAATACTTGCGCGTCGCCCCGATCAAATCGCGGAATTCCGCAGCCGTGATCTTCTCGCGTTCGGCCAGCGCCGCCCGCAGCTTCGACTCGACGTCGTCGAGCACCGGCCGGGAGAACACGAGGTCGCTGGACACCTTGACCACCTCGCCGCGGTCGCACAGCACCGAGACGATCTCGGCGAGCTTGCGGATCGAAACCCCGAACTCCTCGGACATCTGCTTGAGTCCCGGAGGCATCGTGCCGGCGCTGCGGACGGCCTCGAGCACCCGGCCGGCGAGCTCGGCGTCTCCTTCTTCGACCGAGGGCCGGTGATCGGGAAGCGCCACGCGACCACCCCGGCGGGTAAGCTCGCCGCCGGCGATCATCGTCTCGACGAGAACCTTGAGCCCATGGGGATCGCCACGAACCTCCCGCAGGTTGGCAAGCCGCTCGAGCTCGATTCCCGGACTCGTCGGATGGGATGCGTGATGGCGGCCGATTCGATCCGTGATCAGCTCTTTCCAGCGCCGGCAGCGATCGGCCGGCGCCACCAGGGCGGGCGCGCGCTCGTCGGGCAACAGACACAAATCGGGCGCCCCGGCCGCCAGCGACCGAACATCGTCCTCGGCCATTCCAAGCTCCAGGGCAACGTCGCGCGGCGCAAGTCCAAGGCCGGGGGTCGCCTCGACGAACCCGGCGACGCGCGCAGCCGGATTGTCGCCGTCGATTTTCTCGAGCATCGGCCCCACGGTGTCCGAGGAGCCGTGTCTCGCCGCCCTCGCAACCAGAACACGCCCCCCGCCGAGCGTGTAGGACGCAGTCTCGTCGCGCAGGACGAACCGGTCGCCGACGAACGCGACGACGTTCTCGTCGACGGCGATCTGCGCGTACGCGCTCGACCGAGGCTCGACGGCGCGAAGTCCGTCGAGCCAGACGATCCGACCGAGCCGCTCGCTGGTCCCGAGGTACAGCCGCACTCTCTGGTGGGAACGTACCGGCTTGCGGGCAGACGGACGAATCTCGACGAGCGCATCGAACCGACTCGTCTGGGCCGGAACCCCGGCCGACACCAGACAATCGCCGCGGCGGATCTCTCCGCGCTCGACGCCGGCGAGATTGAGTGCCACCCGCTGTCCCGCCTCGGCCGACTCGACCCGCCGCTCGTGTACTTGGACCTCGCGCACGCGTACCAAGCGCTCGCCGGGCACGATCGTCAGCTCGTCTCCCGGAGCGACCCCGCCGCCGGCCGCCGTGCCGGTCACGACCACGCCGTGGCCTTTGACGACGAACGCGCGGTCGACCGGAAGCCGAAAAGGCCCGGATTCGGCCCGCCGCTCGGCTCGCGCCAGTCGCTCGACGATCTCCCGGCGCAGCTCGTCGATTCCGTCGCCGCTGTGGGCGGAAACGGCGAGCACCGGCGCATCTTCGAGTCCGGTTCCAGCAGCGAGAATTTCAATCTCCGCGCGTACTTCGTCGACTCGCTCGCGATCGACGAGATCGGTCTTGGTGATGACGAAAATCGCCTGGCGGACGCCGAGCAAATGGCAGATCTCGAAGTGTTCTTCGGTCTGCGGCATCACGCCGTCGTCGGCGGCCACGATCAGCAGCAGCAAGTCGAAGCCTTGCGCGCCGGCGAGCATCTGCCGGATGAACCGCTCGTGGCCGGGAACGTCGACGATGCCGGCACGGTCGCCGCCTGGCAAATCGAGGTAAGCAAATCCGAGTTCGATCGATATTCCGCGGTCGCGCTCTTCGGGAAGCCGATCCGTATCGATCCCCGTAAGCGCCCGCACCAAGGCGGTCTTGCCGTGGTCGATGTGTCCAGCGGTGCCGATGATCGCTCTCACGGTCGTCGCGGAATCAGCTCGTTCGGATCTTCGACCGCGCGCAGGTCGAGCAACAGGCGGTCGTCTTCGATCCGTCCAATGACCGGAGGATCGAGGGACCGGAAGCGACGTGCAATCGAATCGGCACTTTCCCCGGCCGAGCGGATGCTCACGGCTACCGACGGGATCGCAACCTCCGGTTGCGAGCCGCTGCCTGCCCGTGCCTCCGAGCGCTCGACCTCGACCCGAAACTCCGGACCGAGCGCTTCGGCGATCGGCCCGGCGACGGCGGCCGCCGCTTGCTCGAGTTCTTCGATCGGCCGCGCCAGCGCCCTGAGCACCGGGATGCGTCGCTCGGGGGCAGGATCGAAGCGATAGATCCTCAAGGTCGTCTCGAGAGCGGCCAGCGTCATCTTGTCGCAGCGCAAGGCCCGTTTGAGCGGGTTGCGCCGAATGCGGTCGATCCAGCGGCGTCTGCCGGCGATGATCCCGCACTGCGGGCCGCCGAGGAGTTTGTCCCCGCTGGCCGTCACGACGTCGGCACCCGCGCGCAGGCTCTCGCCCACGAGCGGCTCGGCCGGCAGTCCCCACGCCGTAAGATCGACGATCGCACCGGCGCCGAGATCCTCGGCGACCGGCAGGTCGTGTGCGGATGCGATCGTGTGGAGCTCGCCGAGCGACACCGACGCGGTAAAGCCCACGATCCGGTAGTTGCTCGTGTGCACTTTCAGCAGCAGCGCCGTGTCCGGACCGATCGCTCCTTCGTAGTCGCGGGGATGGGTACGATTGGTCGTTCCCACTTCGCGCAAGCGGGCACCGCTCTTGGCCATGATATCGGGAATACGAAACGATCCGCCGATTTCGATGAGCTCGCCGCGCGATACCAGGACCTCACGGCCTTGCGCGAGCGTATTCAATACGATCAGCACCGCGCCTGCGTTGTTGTTGACGACGGTCGCCGCTTCGGCCCCCGTCAGCGCACACAGGTGCTCTTCCACCAAGCGATCGCGGTCGCCGCGCTTTCCGCTCGCAAGCTCGTATTCGAGCGTGCACGGAGCCGTCGCTGCACGATGTGCGGCCTCGGCGGCCTCCTCGGCGAGCGTCGCCCGCCCGAGGTTGGTGTGCAGAACGACACCGGTCGCGTTCACCACGCGCCTGAGCCGCGGGCGCATGCGCTCGGTGAGACGGCGCTTTGCGGCCGCCGCCACCGCCTCGATCGAGCAGTCGCCCTCGGCGACGTCCTCACCTTGCCGAATGCGCTCGCGCACCTCGTCGAGGACCTCCCGAACCGCGCCGGTGACGCTCGATCGCGCGTGTGCGGCCAGCAGCTCGATGCCGGCCGGACTCGAGAGAACCCGATCGACGGCCGGCAAGCGCGCCAGCCGTTCTTGCAGTTGCGACATCGGCGGGCATCGTGCCCTGGAAGCCGGCTGCTGACAAGCCACCGGAGGCGGCTTGACCTGGCGGCGCGGCTCGTGGGACCATCGCACGATGCCCCGGGAAACGGCGATCGCGATCGTCCGGCGCCTCCAGGAAGCCGGCCATCAGGCGCTGCTGGCAGGCGGCTGCGTGCGCGATCGCCTGCTCGGCATCGAGCCGGCCGATTACGACATCGCAACCTCGGCCCGCCCCGAGCAGGTCGAAGCCCTGTTCGAACGCACCGCGGCCGTGGGCAAGGCGTTCGGAATCGTCCTCGTCCACGAGGGGTCGCGGCAGTTCGAGGTCGCCACGTTCCGGCAAGACGGACCGTACCGCGACGGCAGGCATCCGGAGTCGGTCACGTTCACCGACGCCCGCCGCGACGCCGAAAGGCGCGACTTCACGATCAACGCCATGTTCGAGGATCCCATCAGCGGCGAAGTGTTCGATTACGTCGGCGGCCGGCGCGACCTCGAAGCGCGCTTGATCCGGGCGGTCGGCGACCCGCGGGTACGTTTTCGCGAAGACCGCCTGCGGATGATCCGCGCTCCGCGATTCGCGGCCAGGTTCGGGTTCGACATCGAAGCCGAGACCCTCGCCGCCATCCGCGAACAGGCCGCCTCGATTTCGCAGGTGGCCGCCGAGCGCCTGGCCGCCGAGCTCCTCAAGATCCTCACCGAAGGTGGGGCGCGGCGCGGGTTCGAACTTCTCGACGAAACCGGCCTGCTCGAGCACCTGCTGCCTGAGATCACGGCGATGAAGGGGTGCCCTCAGCCGCCCAACTTCCATCCGGAAGGCGACGTGTTCGTGCACACGATGCTTTGTCTCGAACACCTCGAGCCCGGCTGTTCACCGACTCTCGCCCTCGGCGTCTTGCTCCACGACGTGGCCAAGCCCGTGTGCGCGGGGGAGAAAGACGGGCGCATCACGTTTTACCGTCACACGCGCGTGGGCGCCGACATGGCAACCGACATTTGCCGCCGCCTCAAGCTCAGCAAGGCGGTCACCGAGCGCGTCGCGTGGCTCGTCGCGCAGCACCTGCGCCACTGCGCGGCCGAACGAATGAAGCAGTCGACCCTGAAGCGGTTTCTGCGCCAGGAGGGAATCGAGGAGCTGCTCGAGCTCGTGCGGATCGATGCCCTCGGCTCGAACGGGGATCTGAGCCACTACGAGTTCTGCCGCAAGAAGCTCGCCGAGCTTCCAGTCGTCGAGATCCGGCCCCCCAGGCTGATCACCGGTCACGACCTCAAGAAGCTCGGCCTTACGCCCGGGCCGCTGTTTCGAACGATCTTGCGCGAAGTCGAGGACGCACAGCTCGAAGGCAGGATCGGTACCCGCGAACAAGCACTCGACCTCGTGCGCCGAAACTACTTAGAAGCGGCCACCCGCTCGGATCCACAGAACCAGTGAACGACTCCGAGGCGGCCCCGCGCCGTCAGAGCGAAGCGAGATAGGACAGCAGCAAGCGCACGCCGAAGCCGGTTCCGCCGGATGAGGCGAGCGGCATCGGCTTTTCCGCAAACGCCGGGCCCGCGATGTCGATGTGCGCCCAGGTGGCATCCCCGACGAACGTCCGCAAGAACAGCGCCGCCGTGATCGTGCCGCCCCAACCGTCACCGATGTTCTTGATGTCGGCGACTTTCGACCGGATGTCCTCGACGTAGTCCTCGACGAGCGGAAGCTGCCACAGGCTCTCCCCGGTCTCCTTTCCGTGGCGGATCAGGGTGTTCACGAGCCCTTGGTCGTTGCCCATGATGCCCGCCACGCGCACGCCCAGGGCGACCATGCAGGCGCCCGTCAGCGTGGCCAGATCGATGATCGCATCGGGCTCGTCTTCGGCCGCCAGGCACAGGGCGTCGGCCAGAACCAGGCGCCCTTCGGCATCGGTGTTGAGGACCTCGGCGGTCTTGCCGTTGCGGAAACGAATCACGTCACCGGGCTTTTGCGCCCCGCCGCCGGGCATGTTCTCGGCGGCGGCCAGATAGCCGCGCACCTCGACCGGCAGGCCGAGTGCCGAGACGCCCTTCATCACACCGAGCACGGCCGCCGCGCCGGACATGTCCTGCTTCATCCACTCCATCGACTTCGCCGGCTTGAGCGACAGGCCTCCGGAATCGAACGTGATTCCTTTGCCGACCACCGCGATCTTGGCGCGCGCCTTGCGCTTGGGCGTGTAGTGCAGGCGAATGAGCGCGCCCGGCTCCTTGCTCCCGGCCGACACGGCGAGGATGCCGTTCATGCGTTCCTTGCGCAGGCGCTCGCCCTGCCACACTTCGCAGCGGATACCCGCCTCACGGGCGAGTGAGCGAGCCGTCTTGGCCAGGAACGACGGCGTCTTCACGCTCGACATCTCGTTGACGAGGTCGCGCGCCAGAAATACCGCCTCACTGATCGTCTGCACGCGGGCGACTTCGTTGCGCGCTTTTCGAGCGGCTGCCGACGGTAAGACGACCGCCAACTCCTCGGGGCCGTCGTATCCGTCCTCCTCGGGCGAACGGTACTTGTTGAAACGATAACCGGCCAGCACGAAGCCTTCGACCGCCGCCGAGGCGTGACGTCCCCCACCGCCAAGTACCAGCGCGACCGCCTTCGCTCGCACCCCCGAAGCAGCAGGCCGTGCGGCCGCGATCGCGCGGCGGTAGCTTTCTCCGTCGCGCCCGCCACCGAGGCCGGTGAGCACGACATCGGCGCCCTCGGTCTGCACGACGAGTGTCTTGCCCTGCTTCGCCCGGTAGCCCGTGCGCTGGACGCGACGGCCGATGGCCTCGCGAACACTCGGTGGAAGCTCCCGCAGCGCGCCGCCGCGCTCTCCTCCTTCGGCGACTGGAACCACGATCAAGTCCGTCGTCTCGGGAATCTGCTTGACGATCGAAACGTTCATCTTCGCGTCCTCCGGATTCGGTTTATGGCAATCCGTCGGGCCCGTCAATGAACGTGGTAGCGCCGGTCGATCGGGCGCGGTCGCAACGCCCTCGAGTCTGCGCTAGCGTT
>CAZQYE010000006.1:0-16910 GCA_964597375.1 uncultured Myxococcales bacterium | reverse complement strand
GAGCCGGTGGTTCGCCGACCAGCGACCCCGCAATCCAAGCATCGCCGCCGTGATCGATCCCCTGTTCCATCCCCAGCGTGATCCCCACCAAGCGCGCATCGCCGTCCGTCGGGAGACGGTATTTCTCGTTCTGTCCGGCGTATTCTTGGCAACGCTCGCGATGCTCAACATTCTTGGCATCACGCGCTTCATCGACCTCTCGTTCGATCTGCCACTGGTGGGGTGGAGGGTACCGATGGTGCTGGCGGTCGGCGTACTGCCATATCCGGCGACGTTCCTGTGCACGGATTTCCTATCGGAGTTCTACGGGCGCCGCCGGGCGAACGCCGTCGTGCTGGTCGGCTTGTTCGTCAACGGATGGGTCATGACGTTCCTCTGGCTCGGTGGGGTCCTACCGGGTCCAGGCGGTGGAGTCGTGCACGAGGCGGCGGCGTTCTTCGAAGTCCGGCGGCTCGCCTTCGGTGCGGTCACCGCCTCGATGGCAGCCTACCTCACCGCCCAGTTCGTCGATGTCTACTTGTTCCACTTCTGGAAGCACGTGACCGGCGGGCGCCATCTGTGGCTGCGCAACAACGGCTCGACGATGGTCAGTCAGCTCGTCGACACCGTCGCGGTGATTACGATCACCCATTTTTATGCGCACGCGCTGCCGCTCGATCCCGATCTGCCGGTAGGCCGACAGATCGCGGTCCTCATTGCGTCGGGCTACGCGTTCAAGTTCCTAGTCGCCTTGCTCGACACGATCCCGTTCTACCTCGGGGTCCGATGGCTCAGTCGTTATCTCGAGATCGATCCCACGCGGGAACACTAGCCGCAAACCAGAAACGTGCTCCTCGGGCGCCCGTCGCAACGCGAACGGCAAGAGCGAGCGCGCCAAGTGACGCTCCGTGGTTCTCTCGGTCGTGCGGGTATAGGCCGGGCATCGGCGCGAGCCGCCGGAAAAAGGATGCACAGGGCCGGTCGCCGCCCGAAAAGGCGGGCCTACAAGGCGGAGTCGGACCCTATTTTTTGGTGTGACAGGGACGAGCCCTGAATGCGGACGCCGTCGATCCGCGCTCGTGGCCGCGTCGCCCGCAACGAACGCGCGGAGTGCATCGCCCGTTTCTGGTCACGCCACGCCAGCAGTCCCTCCCGCACGTAGTCGGGATTCAGCCCGAGCAGCTCGCACACGTTGTTGAAGGAGAACGGCCCGGTGTCCTCGTCGCAGGAAATCCATTCCTCCGCGTCGAGGTAGAGCTGCCGGCGCTTGTTGTCGGTCGCGTGGATGTGCTTTTGAAAACACTCCACGGCGTCCTGGATGATCGCTCGCACCAGACGGTGCTCGCCGCACGAGTAGCGCTTGCGCTTGAGCTGCGCGAAGAACTGGCTCGGAAGTAGACAGTCGGGTTGAAAAAGGTCGCCCAGGCGCTCTTCGGCCTGCTGGCGATCACGTTCCGCGTCCACCATCGTCACACCCCTCTCGTCCACACTCGGCGTCCGGCCCCGCCGAACGCCCAACCAACCAACACCCTAGGGTGCGCTGCCGCCGGCCCACCGCCGGCCGGCATCATCAACCAGCCACCACTTCAGCAGAACTCGTCGTGCGCAACGAAGACGAGGGGCGAGCTACGCGGCGCCTGCCGCGGCACGCCCCTCGTGCATCGGTCATCTCAGATTTCGCGCACACTTCTCCTTCTACTACGAAGCGCTTAGCAGAATGCCACAAGCGGGGGGGTCAGTGCAATCGAAACGGTGCATCTTTTGGTCGAGCACCGGGGTGCTTGCGCCGAATCGTTCGCCGCCGCTGCGCGCCACCGTACCGCCGGTCAGACGATGAACGACTCGCCGCAGCCGCAGGTACGCTTGACGTTCGGGTTGCTCAGCGAAAAGCCGGCGTTCTGAAGTCCGTCGCGGTAGTCGACCTCGGTTCCGTTGATGTACAGGTAACTCTTTCGGTCCACGTACAAGCGAGCACCCGCGTGCTCGAACACTTTGTCGCCTTTGCGCTCGCAGTCGAGGTCCATCTTGTACATCAAACCCGAGCACCCGCCACCGACGACTTTGATCCGCAGGCCGTCGACTTCGCCGCCGGTCTGCTTGACGCACTCGATGATCTTGCGTGCCGCGTTGTCACTGATGGTGATCATGTCCGGTCTCCTTACAGAGTATGCGCAGACGGCCACTGGACCGTCAACCGATTGTTTTTCCTGATCTTTTTTGTTGCTCGCTCGCCGGCCGGTAAAGCGGCGACAGCCGTCTGAGCCGGCGCACCTCGTCGATGACACGGCCTGCGACGTACTCGACTTCTTCCCTGGTGGTAAACCGGCCGAGCCCGAAACGCACCGATCCGTGAGCAAGTTCGTCGCTGGCACCGATGGCGCGAAGAACGTGCGAGGGTTCGAGTGAAGCCGAGGTACACGCCGACCCCGAGGACAGTGCAATGTCCCCGAGACCCATCAACAGCGACTCGGCCTCGAGATAGGCGAAACTCACGTTTAAGTTCCCCGGCAAGCGCCGCTCGATGTCCCCGTTGACGTAAATCTCGTCGAGTTCTTCGAGCAGGCGCGTGCGCAAGTACTCCCGCAGCTCGAGCAGCCGGGCGCCTTCGGCCTCCATCTCCTCTGCCGCAATGCGGCACGCCACCCCGAAACCGACGATCCCCGGTACGTTGAGTGTCCCCGAACGCAGACCGCGCTCGTGCCCGCCGCCGTCGATCAACGGCCTCAGGCGCACGCGCGGATCGCGCGCTCGGACGTAGAGAGCACCGATTCCCTTGGGCCCGTAGGTCTTGTGGGCCGACATCGACAGTAAATCGACGTGCATGGCATCCACGTCGATCGGAATCTTGCCCAGCGACTGGGCTGCATCGCAGTGCAGCAGGACACCCGCCTCGCGTGTGATTCGACCGATCTCGGCGATCGGTTGGATCACTCCGATCTCGTTGTTCGCGTGCATCACCGAGACCAGAACCGTACGCGGGCCGATCGCGCGCCGCACGTCGTCGGGGTCGACTAGGCCGTCACGACCGACTCGAAGGTAGGTGACCTCGGCGACCCCGTCGCGCTCGAGCACACGGCACGGGTCGAGCACCGCCTTGTGCTCGGTGCGAACGGTGACGACGTGGTTGCCTCGGTCACGGTAGAATCCCAGCACCCCCTTGATGGCGAGGTTGTCGGACTCGGTCGCACCACTGGTAAAGATGATTTCCTTGCGGCGCGCGCCGATGAGAGCGGCGATTTGGTCGCGCGCCGCCTGCACTGCCTCCTCGGCTTCCCAGCCGAACCGGTGGGTGCGGCTCGCCGCGTTCCCGAAGCGCTCGGTGAAATAGGGCAGCATCGCCTCGAGGACGCGCGGATCGACGGGCGTGGTCGCCTGGTAGTCCATGTACACGCGCCGCTGCGCGGCAGCGGAGGGTTGTGGTTCGAATCCGGACATTTTTGTCTAGATTCTTATATGGGCGGCCGCCGGCCGTTTCAAACCGGCGTTCCCAACACGTGCGAACGGCCCCGTGGACCCGGCCCGCCGCCAGGCTCCCGCGCCCCATGCCGACGAACGCCGGTCATGGGGCGGCCCTGACCCGGAGGAGCTGGGATCCCGCACACCGTTGCGGCGATCCACGGAAACGAAACGGCGTCAGGCAGCCTCCCCGGGCAGAGCCGAGGCCAAGAAGCGCCCCGTATGGGACGCCGGGCAAGCAGCCACGTCCTCGGGCGTTCCGGCGACGACGATCTCGCCCCCGGCATCTCCCCCCTCGGGACCGAGGTCGATCACGTAATCGGCACTCTTGATGACATCGACGTGGTGCTCGATGATCACGACCGTGTTGCCGACGTCGACGAGCCGTCCGAGCACCTCGAGCAGTTTCTTGACGTCGGCGAAATGCAGGCCCGTAGTCGGCTCGTCGAGAATGTAGAGGGTGCGGCCCGTGGCACGCCGCGCCAGCTCCTTGGCGAGCTTGATCCGCTGCGCCTCGCCGCCCGAAAGCGTCGTCGCCGGCTGCCCGAGGTGAATGTACTCGAGACCGACCGACGCGAGGGTTTCGAGCTTGCGCCGCGCACTTGGAATGTTTTCCAGTAGCTCGAGCGCCTCGGCGACGGTCAGATCGAGCACGTCGGCGATGCTCAGTCCCTTGTAGGTCACCTCGAGTGTCTCGCGGTTGTAGCGCCGCCCGCCGCACACGTCGCACGGCACGTATACGTCGGGGAGAAACTGCATCTCGACCCGCACGAGCCCGTCCCCGGCGCATGCTTCGCAGCGACCGCCGCGCACGTTGAACGAGAATCGGCCGGCTTCGTAACCGCGCATGCGCGCTTCGGGAAGCATTGCGAACAAGTCTCGGATGTCGGTGAACAGCCCGGTGTAGGTGGCCGGGTTCGACCGCGGCGTCCGCCCGATCGGCGTCTGGTCGATATCGATGACCTTGTCGATTTCCTCGATCCCTTCGATTGCATCGTGCGGGCCGACCGGCCCGCCTGCGCCGTGCAGGCGTGCGGCCAGTGCCGCATACAAGGTGTCGACCACCAGCGAGCTCTTGCCCGAGCCCGAGACGCCGGTGACGCAGGTCATCTTTCCCAGTGGAAACTCCGCGGTGACGTTCTTGAGGTTGTTGAGCCGCGCTCCCCGCACCACGAGCTTCTCAGGCCGGCCGCGGCGGCGTTTGCGCGGCACCGGGATCGAATCGGCGCCCGAGAGGAACCGCCCGGTCGGCGACGCCGCGTCGGCGATGACCTCGTCGGCGCTTCCCTGCGACACGACCCGACCTCCGTGGCGGCCGGCGCCCGGCCCCATGTCGATCACGTGGTCGGCCGAGCGGATCGTATCGGCGTCGTGCTCGACGACGAGCACGGTGTTGCCGCTCTTCGTGAGCCGCCGCAGGCTCTCGAGCAAGCGGGCGTTGTCGCGGGGGTGCAGTCCGATCGACGGCTCGTCGAGGACGTAGAGAACGCCCGAGAGTCCGACGCCGATTTGCGTGGCCAGCCGGACCCGCTGGCTTTCTCCACCGGACAGCGTTCCCGTCGGCCGGTCCAGGCTGAGGTATCCAAGACCGACGTTGCTCATGAACTCGAGCCGCTCGAGGATCTCGCGCAACACGACGCGGGCGATCTCGCTCTCCCTGCGCGTGAGCCGGACCTTGGACAGCTCCTTGGCAACCCGATCGACCGGCATCGCCGCCACCTCGGTGATCGACTTGCCGCCGAACAAGACGTGCCGGGCTTCGCGCCGCAGCCGCTGCCCTTCGCACGACGGACACACGGTCTCGGTCATGTACTTTTCCAGTTCGCCCCGCACCCAATCGGATTCCGACTCCCGGTAGCGGCGCATCAAGATCGGCAGGATCCCAGCGAATCCTCTCTCGCCCGGGGCCTCGGGCCCCTCGAGCAAGCGGCGCCTGAGCGCCTCGGGCATCTCGCCGAAGGGCGTCTTCGGGTCGACGCCGTGCGCGCGGCACAGTGTCGCGACCGAGCGCGCGTACTTCTCGGCGAGACGCTTTCCCCACGGCCCGATCGCACCGCCGGCGATCGACGCCTCCGGTGCGACGACGACACGCTCGAGATCGAAGCACGTGGTCGTGCCCACACCGTTGCACTCGGGGCAGGCGCCGTGCGGGCTGTTGAAGGAAAACAGTCGCGGGCTGATCTCGGGATAGGACACGTCGCAATCGGGACACGCGAACCTGCGGCTGTAGCTCCGCTCGCGCTCGCGGCCACCCGACGGCGGAGAGGCAAGCACCGTCACGACATCGCTTCCGAGTCGCAGTGCCATCTCGACGGAATCGGTCAGCCGCCGCTCGACACCGGGACGCAGAACGATCCGATCGACCACCACCTCGATCGTGTGACGCGCCGTCCGCGCCAGACGAATGTCCGAGTCGAGATCGACGAGCTCGCCGTCGATCCGCGCCCGCACGAAGCCGCGCTTCCGGAGGTCGGCCAGCTCTCTGCGGTACTCCCCCTTGCGGTCGCGGACGATCGGCGCGAGCAGTTGCACCCGCGAGCGCCGCGGAAGCTCGAGAATCCGCTCGACGATCTGCGATACGGACTGGGAGGCGATCTCGCGACCGCACTCGAAACAGTGCGGCCGGCCGACGGTCGCATAGAGCAATCGCAAGTAGTCGTAAATCTCGGTCGTCGTTCCGACCGTCGAGCGCGGGCTCCGGCTGGTCGTCTTCTGCTCGATCGACACCGACGGCGACAGCCCTTCGATCGAATCGACGTCGGGCTTTTCCATCTGGTCGAGGAACTGCCGCGCGTACGCGGAAAGCGACTCGACGTAACGGCGCTGGCCTTCGGCGTAGATCGTATCGAACGCCAGAGAAGACTTGCCCGACCCGGACAGTCCTGTGATCACCACCAGGCGGTCGCGCGGGATCGCAACGTCGATGTCTTGCAGGTTGTGAACGCGAGCGCCTTTGACGACGATGCTTCGGGACACGGCCTCTCGCTGTCTCGATCAAGCCGCCAGTTCGGCCTTGAGCTTGTCGAGCTCCTCCTCGACCGTTGCACGCACGCGCGCCAGCGCTTCCTCGGTGCTCGCCTCGAAGCGCGTCACCAGCACCGGCTGCGTGTTCGAAGCGCGGATCAGCCCCCAGCCGTCGTCGAACTTGACGCGTACGCCGTCGACGTCGACGATCTCGAAGCCGAGAGTGCGAAAACGCTCGCGCGCTTTTTCCGCAATCGCGAACTTGATCTCGTCGGGGCACTCGATCCGGATCTCCGGCGTCGACACCGCCGGAGGCAGATCCGACAGCATCTCGGCCAGGCTGCGGCCCGAGCGCGCGACGGTCTCGATCAAGCGGGCACCGGCGTAAATCGCGTCGTCGTAGCCGAAGTAACGGTCGGCGAAGAAGAGGTGTCCGCTCATCTCACCGCCGAGCAAGGCCCCGGTCTCGCGCATCTTCGCCTTGAGAAGTGAGTGCCCGACCTTCCACATGATGCCGTTGCCGCCGTGGCGCTCGATGTCGTCGTACAGGCGCTGCGAACACTTCACCTCGGATACGATCGTCGCCCCCGGATGCTCGCGCAGGATGTCGCGTGCAAAGACGACGAGCATCTCATCGCCCCAGATGATGCGGCCGGTGTTGTCCACTGCCCCAATACGGTCGGCGTCCCCGTCGAAGGCGATCCCGAGATCGGCACCCTGCTTGCGCACCTCGGCGATCAAGTCGGCGACGTTCTCTTCCACGGTCGGATCGGGATGGTGGTTGGGAAACGTGCCGTCCGGCTCGCTGTAGAGCTCGGTCACCGAACAGCCCATCGCCCGGTACACGGGCGGGCCGACCGGACCGCCGGTTCCGTTGCCCGAATCCACGACCACGCGCACGCCTTCGCCGGCACGCCCGAACTGTTCTTCGAGGTAGCCGATGTAGGCGGGAATGATCGGGTACTCCTCTTCCGCACCACTGCCGCTCTCGAACCGGCCGGCGTCGATCATGGCGCCGAGTTCGCGAATCTCGTCGCCGTGGATCGTCGTCTTGCCCACGCAGATCTTGAAACCGTTCTGGTCGGGTGGATTGTGACTGCCGGTGACCTGCACTCCGCCCATCAAATCGAGAAAGTGAACGGCGAAGTACAGCAGCGGCGTCGGACACTGCCCGATGTCGATCACGTCGATGCCGGTGGAGCGGATCCCCCGCTTGAGCGCGTCGTGGTAGGCAGGCGAGGTGAGCCGGCAATCCCGGCCGACCGCCGCGCGCGTGATGTTTTCGCGCCGCAGGCGCGACCCGTAGGCACGGCCGAGCGCCTCGACGAACGCCTCGTCGTAGTCGACTCCGGCGCGACCACGAATGTCGTATTCGCGGAAGATGCTGGGATTGACTTTCACGCGGACCTCCTTTTCCGGCACCGGACCATGGAAGCCGCGGCGAGCATCGCCTCGGCCATGCTGTCCGAGCGCGCGAGACCGCGCCCGGCCAAGTCGTAGGCCGTTCCGTGATCGGGCGACGTGCGCAAAAACGGCAGTCCCATGGACACGTTCACCGAGCGCCCGAATTCGAGGAGCTTCAGCGGTATGAGCGCCTGGTCATGATACATGCAAAGCACGGCATCGTAATCACCGGCCGCAGCGGCCGCAAACAGGGTATCGGCCGGCAGCGGACCCTCGGCGGCGATCCCGGCCCGGCGAAGAGCGCGCGCCGCCGGAGCGATGATCCGCCGCTCCTCGTCGCCGAACAGCCCCCCTTCGCCGGCGTGCGGATTGAGGGCGGCGACCGCCAGCCGCGGTCTGTCGATTCCGTGATAGCGCCTGAGGTGCTCGGCCGCCACGCGGCCGGCCGCCAAGATCGATGCACGCGAGAGAAGCCGCGGCACGCGTGCGTGCGCCACGTGGGTGGTGACGAGGACCACCCGCAGCCGCCGGCCGGCGAGCATCATCACCGCGCGGCGGCCTGCGACCTCCGAGAGGTACCCCGTGTGGCCGTCGTAGTGGTGTCCGGCCCGGTCGAGCCAGTACTTGCTCAGCGGCGCGGTAACCAACGCATCACAGCGTCCCGAGCGCACCGCTTCTAGTGCCCGCTCCAGGTACCGAAACGCCGCCTCGCCGCAACGCACGCCCGGGCGCGGCCACCCGCGACCCGCCCGCAGGTGGGATACCGCCTCGACCTCTTCGATTGCACTCGGACCGCTGAGTCTGCGGAGCTTTCGGGCCCGCTCGAGCAGGCCCGCATCACCGAAAACGATCAAGCGGCACGCTCGGCGCACGCGCGCCTCGGCGGCAGCGGCAACGACGATCTCGGGGCCGATGCCGGCCGGATCGCCCATGCTCACCGCCAGCAGTGGTCTGCCTCGCGCGCGGCTGCTTGCTCGGCTACCCGCCCGCTCGCTCACGATTGCGCCTGCCACGGCGCGCCGTCCATCTGTACGGTCACGTGGTGGCGGCGGCGCAAGTCCTCGCGCATCCAGCGCTCATAGCGCTGCTGCAGGAGTTCGTCGTAGAGCTTCTCGTAGATCTCGTCGCGCACTTCTTCCAGCGGCACGCGACCGGGAGGAAAGCGCTTGAAGACTTTCAGGATGTGGATGGCGCCGTCCACCTCGAACGGCTCGCTGACCTCGCCTTCCTCGAGCTTGGCCACTTCGCGCGCGAACACCTCCGAAAGCGCCCCTACGTCGAAGACGCCGAGGTGTCCGCCCGCACTGGCCGTCGGCCCTTTCGAGTACTTGCGTGCCGCCTCACCGAAACGGCCGCGTCGGGCGAGCTCGTAGATCTCGCGCGCCTGGCCCCTCAGTGCCTGCGCTTCGGCGGGATCGTCGGGCAGCGGTAGATAGATGTCGCCGATCTCGACCCGGTCCTTCGTTTCGTATTCCGGGCTGGTCTTCCACGCGCGCCGGACTTCTTCGGGACTGACGGTGACCTTGGCCCGGATTTCCCGGTTGATCAGGGCCAGGCGCTGGACTTCCTCGCGCATGCGCTCGAAGTAGTCTTCCCAGGTGAGCCCCATGCGCGCCAGCGCCATCTGAATGTCGGCACGGCTCGAGCCGCTCTGAACCAGGCGACTGTCGATGTACGCCTCGACGTCTTCGTCTTCGGCGTGGATCCCGGTGCGCTCGAACTCTTTGGCGAACATCCGCGAGCGAATCAGCGCTTCGAGTATGTCGCGGCGTGAACGTCGTTCCTCGGGCGGCAGCAAGCGTGCACGCCCGGCGGTGAAGCGTTCGAGGTCCACCAGGGTGATCGGCTCGCCATCCACCGACGCAATGACGGCATCGACGAGTTCGGCCGCCGCCGGGCGGGCAGCGGCCAGCGTAACCGACAAACCGGCCGCAAGGACACCCCATGCGGTCACCCGCCACAATGCGCTCAGGCCGTATCGTCGCTCAGCCGACATGCACGCGTTCATCACCGTCTCCTTGCCTGTCCCGCTCTCCGATCAGGGTACTCAGCCGCTCGATCAACTCTTCGACTTCGCCAACGCGTTCGTCCCATCCTGCTCCGGCCAGCGTCATGGTCAACACGCCCCCCGGCCGCAGGCGATAGCGCCCATCGCCCGAACGCGCCAACTCGACGAGTGCCTCGGGCTCGATCGGTGAGCTTTCGTGAAAGCGCAAGGCCACCGCCTTGCCGCCGGCCTTGAGCGATTCGACGGCCAGGCGCTTGAGCCCCGGCCGCAAGGCCATCACGCGTACCAGGTCGCGCACGGGCCGCGGAGGCGGACCGAACCGGTCGGTGAGTTCATCGACGATCGCATCGAGCGCCTCGCGACTGTCGGCACTGGCCATGCGTTTGTAGCACATCAGGCGTTCCCCGACGTCGTCGACGTAGGACTCCGGCAGGAATGCTTCGGCGCCCAGATCGATCTCCGGCTCGATCACCGGCGCCGGCGGCCGCCCCCTCAGCTCCTCGCTCGCCTCTTCCATCATGCGCATGAAGAGGTCGAAGCCGACGGCCGCGACATGGCCGGACTGCTCCTTGCCCAGCAGGTTGCCCGCACCTCGGATTTCCATGTCGTGGGCCGCCAGTCGAAACCCGCTCCCTAGGTCGTCGAGCTCCTGTAGGACCGCCAAGCGGCGGCGTGCGTCCTCGCTGATTCGCTCCTGGTTGGGAACCAGCAGGTACGCGTACGCCCTGCGGCTCGAGCGGCCCACGCGGCCGCGAATCTGGTAGAGCTGGGCCAGGCCGAACGTGTCCGCGCGATTGACGATGATCGTGTTCGCATTGGGAATGTCGAGCCCGGACTCGATGATCGACGTGCAGACGAGCACGTCCCGTTCGCCGGCGAGAAACTCGGCCATCACGTGGTCGAGCTCGTCTTCTTTCATTTGCCCGTGGGCGATCGCGACCCGGGCCTTGGGCACCAGCTCGCTCACACGGCGCGCCACGGCACCGATCGATGCGACCCGATGATGGACGAAGAACACCTGGCCTTTGCGCGCCAGCTCCCGCTCGATCGCCTGCTTGATCAACGCCTCGTCGTAGCGGGCCACGTAGGTGCGGATGGCGAGGCGGTCGACCGGCGGTGTCTCGATCAAACTGAGATCGCGTACGCCGGCCAGCGCGAGCTGCAGCGTACGGGGAATCGGCGTGGCCGTCATCGTCAGAACGTCGACTTCGCGCCGCATGCGCTTGATCCGTTCCTTGTGGCGCACCCCGAATCGGTGCTCTTCGTCGACCACGAGCAGCCCAAGGCGCGCGAACCGGACGTCGCGTTGCAGCAGCCGGTGGGTGCCGACGACGATGTCGATCGTGCCTGCGGCCAGGCGTTCGACGATGGCCTGGTTCTCGGCCCTCGTGTTGAACCGCGACAGCATGGCGACCTCGACGGGATAGTCGGCGAAGCGGGCCCGGATCGTGTCGAGATGCTGGCGCGCGAGGACGGTCGTGGGAACGAGAAACGCCACCTGGCGGCCGCCCATTACCGTGAGGTAGGCGGCACGCAGCGCGACCTCGGTCTTGCCGTAGCCCACGTCGCCGCAGACGACGCGGTCCATCGGCTTTTCGCCCGACAGGTCGGCGATCACCTGCGCGATCGCCTCTTTCTGTCCTTCGGTTTCTTCGAAAGGGAACTGGGCTTCGAAATCTTCGAAATCCGGGCCGGCCGAGGCCAGCGGCGCCCGGGTGTGCACCGCACGGTACGCCTCGAGGTCCAAGAGCTCGCTCGCCAGCTTGAGAACCGACTCCTTGGCCTTTTTCTTGGTCCGCTCCCACGCGGCCGATCCCAGACGCGAAAGCGGCGGCGGCGTCCCTCCGGCTCCGGTGTACTTCTCGACCAGGTTGATGCGGTCGATCGGCAGGTAGTAGCGGTCTCCTCCGGCGTATTCGAGGTGGATGAAGTCGCCTTCGGTCTCGCCCACGACCATGTGCTTCAGGCCGTGGTAACGGCCGATGCCGTGGTCGACGTGAACCATGTAGTCGCCCGGGCTCGCTTCCGCGAGCGCCGTCAGCGCGCGCGCCCGCGACACCCGCCGGCGCCGTACCGGACGGCGCTCGCGACCGAACAAGTCCTCGTCGGTGACAACCGCCACCGCGTCGGCCGGCAGGCGAAAGCCGCTCTCGAGCACCCCGGTGGTCATGAAGACCGCTCCGCTGTCCGCCTCGAGCAACTCGAGCAGGCCGCGCGCCCGGCGCCTCGGCCCAAGCCCACAAAGCTCGAGCAGGTGCTCCACGCGGGCACGCTGGGTCTGGTCGGCAACCACGATCGCCAGCCGGCCCTCACTCGCAAGCGTGTTGAGTTGCTCGGCCAGAGGCCCGAGCCGGTCGGCACGGCGGCTGCGCCGGGCCTGCATGCGCGCCGCGCGCAAGGCTTCGTTCCCGCGAACTTCGATTCGGGCCCGGCGTCGGTCCTGCTCGGCCGCCTCGATCGTCTCGAGCTCGTCGACTTCGATGAGCGGGGTGCGCGCGAGCATCGCCCGCAGCTCGGCCGCGCCGAGGAACAGCCGTTCGACGGGTGGATAGAACAGACCGCTCTGGTCGGCCGCCTCGCGGGCTTGATCGAGCTCGCGCGCCCACGCGTCGAGCCTGGCTTCGACCGCCGGCGGATCGACGACGATCGTCACGGTGTCGCCGGGCAAGTAGTCGGCGAGCGAAGCAACCGGCGCACAGTAGGGAAGCAAGAGTTCGGCGCCCGGGAAGTGCAGGCCGGCCGACATGTCCGCATCGAGACGCCGGCGCTCGGAAGCGGCCACGAGCAGTTCGTTGCAACGCGCCTGCACGGCCCTGCGCACCTCTGCATCGGCGAGCCGCTCGAGCGCACACGGACAGGCGTCAAGCACGACGACGTCTTCGATCGATTCGATGGAGCGCTGCTCACCGGCGTCGAACGTCCGCAGCGATTCGATCGTGTCTCCAAAAAGCTCGATGCGGTAGGGGTGGGCGCTTCCCGGCGACCACAGATCGACGATGCCGCCGCGCACGGCCGCCTCTCCGGGCTCTTCGACGACCCCGACTCGCCGGTAGCCGAGCCGCTCGAGCTCGCCGGCGAAGGCGTCGCGGTCGAGTTCGTCGCCGACGACGAGGTAGCGACACGACGGCAGCACAGCCTCGGGCGCCGGCGTTCGCTCGGCAAGCGCCACCGCCGCAGCAACGATGATCGGACGATCTCCGCGCGCCGCTTGGTAGAGGGCCGCCGTCCGTCCCGCCACGACTTCGGCCGGCGGCGAGATCATCTCGAGGGGCGGCGCCTCCCGCTCGGGCAGGACGTGCACGCGGCGCGCAAGAAACGCAGCCTCGAACTCCTCGCCGAGCACGGTGCGGATCCCCTCGGCCAATCGCTCGGCGCGTTCGGGGCGGTCGACGACGATGAGCGCCGGCCGCCTCCACGTGGCGGCCAATGCGCCGAGCACGAAGTCCGTCGCCCCGCCGTGCAAGCCCTGTAGCCGCCAGGCTGCGCCTCGCTCGCGCTCGAGGCTCCTCGAGATTTCCTCTCTGAGCGTCTTTGTGCTGAGGCGTTCGTTCACCGCTTGGTGAGCAGTCCGACGAGCGCGCGGAGTCCGAGCAGGTAACTGTCGGCGCCGAATCCGACGACCTGCCCGACAGCGACGTCGGCGAGCAGCGACCGGTGGCGGAACTCCTCGCGCCGGTGGATGTTGGACAGATGGACTTCGACGACGGGAATGTCGACGGCCAATACCGCGTCGCGAATCGCAACGCTAGTGTGCGTGTAGGCGGCCGGGTTGATGAGAATGCCGTCGTACTTGCCGCGGGCCTGCTGGATCACCGACACGAGCTCGCCTTCACTGTTGGACTGAAAGCAATCGACCTTGACGCCTAGCTCGCCGGCAAGTTTCTCGAGAGCCGCGTCGATTTCCTGCAGGCTCTTCTCGCCGTAGACGTCGCGCTCGCGCGTCCCGAGCATGTTGAGATTGGGCCCGTGAACGACGAGTACCGATTTGTTTCGCTTCTTCTTGGCCATCGCCTTACCCCCGCCCGCGCATCCACTCCCGCAGTCGTTCGGTGTCGATCATCTCCTGGCGGCAGCGCCCGATTCCTTCATTGACGACGAATGCAATTCGCCCGCCGACCGATTTCTTGTCGTGGGCCATCGCGCGCTCGAGCCGCTCGTCACTCAAGTCCTCTGGAATTTCGGTATCCAAGCCCAGCGCAGCGAGCAACCGAACGATCCGGTCGGCGTCTTCTCCGGTAGCCGCCCCGAGCCGCGTCGAAATGCGGGCCGCAGCGACCATCCCCATGGCAACCGCCTCGCCGTGCAGGTAGCGGCCGTAGTCGGTCGCCTGCTCGATCGCATGCCCAACCGTGTGGCCGTAGTTGAGGATGCGGCGCAGGCCACCCTCTCGCTCGTCGCGCTCGACGACCATGGCCTTGAGCTCGACGCACCGGGCGACGACGTCGGTCATGAGCTCCGGGTCGCGCCGGCCGATCTCGCCGGTGCGCGACTCGAGCAGATCGAACAGCTCCGCGTCCAAGATGACGGCTGTCTTGACCACCTCGGCCAGGCCGGCTCGATACTCGCGCTCGGGCAGGGTCTCGAGCACCAGCGGGTCGGCGATCACGAGTGAGGGCTGGTGGAAGGCGCCGACGAGGTTCTTGCCTTGGGGCCGATTCACCCCAGTCTTCCCACCCACGCTCGAGTCGACCTGGGCAAGAAGCGTCGTCGGAATCATCACGACGCGCAGACCGCGCAGCAACGTTGCGGCGGCAAACCCAGCCACGTCACCGACGACGCCGCCGCCGAGTGCCACGACGACCGCGCTTCGCTCGATGCCCGCCGAGAGCGCCGCATCGTAGATTCGCTCGACCGTCGCCAGAGTCTTGCTCGGTTCTCCCGCTTCGATGACGACGCGCAGCGGATCGCCGGGCAGGCCGGCGAGGCGCTCGCCGTAGATCCGGTCGACGTTCGTGTCGGTCACGAGAATGCACCGGCCGCCCGACGCCAATTCCCCGATGAGCCCGACCGCCTCGTCGAGCAAGCCAGCGCCGACCCGCACCGAGTAGGAGCGCGATCCCAGGTGGACCGAGACCTCTCGTCGCACCGCGCCGCTCATGATGACTCGGCGACTCCCTCGTCGCTCTTTAGATGGGGCTCGATCATCATCAGGATCCGCCCAACCGACTGTTCAATCGTCAGCCCGTCGGTTTCGACCAGCACGTCGGCCTGCCGGTATGCCGGCATGCGCTCGTCGAACAGCCTCTGCAAGCGCTCGCGGTCGGCGCCGGCGGCCAGCGGCCGCTTGCCGCCGCGGCCGGCCCGTTCGAGCACCGTGTCGATGCTCGTCACCAGGCACACGACCACACCGAGCTCTTGCAAGCGCCGTCGATTGTCCGGATCCACGAACGTCCCGCCGCCGGTGGCAATGACCGCCGGCCGCTCGGGCGAAAGCGTGGCGACCACCTCACGCTCGAGACGGCGGAAGGCCTGTTCGCCTTCGGATGCGAACACCTCGGCCACGGTCTTACCGGCTCGTGCTTCGATCAACTCGTCCGTGTCGATGAACTGCCGGCCGAGCTTGCGTGCAAGCCGCCGCCCGACCGCCGTCTTGCCCACTGCCATGAACCCTGTCAGCACGATGTGCTTCAACGGATCCGCTCGGACACGTAGGCCACGTAGGCCTCGTAGTTCCGGGTTACCTCGGAAAGAGAGTCGCCGCCGAACTTCTCGAGGAACAAGCGCGTCAGCTCGAACGCCACGACCGCCTCACAAATGACGGCAGCGGCGGGGATAGCAACCACGTCGGAGCGCTCGATCGCCGCACGGCTTTCCTCGCCGGTGGCCAGATCGACGGACCGCAGGGGCTTCATCAGCGTCGAGATCGGCTTGAAGGCGACGCGTACGACCAGCGGCTCCCCCGTCGTCATGCCGCCTTCCGTGCCGCCGTAGTTGTTCGAGGCCCGGCCGATCCCCGACGGCGTGCGGACGATCTCGTCGTGGACCTGGGATCCGCGGGCGCGAGCGGCGGCGAATCCCGCCCCGATTTCGACCCCCTTGACCGCTTGGATCGACATCAGGGCGGCGCCCAAGCGGGCGTCGACCTTGCGATCCCAGTGGACGTGACTCCCAAGTCCGGGCGGCAGCCCCAAAGCCTGCACTTCGACGACGCCGCCGAGCGTGTCGCCTTCTTTCTTGCACGTGTCGATCAGTTCGATCACGCGGCGCTCGGCCTCGGCGTCGGCCATTCGAACCGGCGATGCTTCACAGGCCGCGGCGATCTCGTCGATCGAGCGATCGCCCCACTCGGCCCGGATGCCTCCGATCTCGCGCACGGTGCCGATCACGCGGATGCCGAAACGCTCGATCACCTGTCGCGCCAGGGCGCCGGCCGCCACGCGCGCCGCCGTCTCGCGTGCCGAGGCCCGCTCGAGAACGTTGCGCATGTCGTCGTGGCCGTACTTGAGCGCGCCCACCAAGTCCGCGTGCCCCGGCCGGGGTCGGGTCACCGCAACCTGATCGTCACGGTCGGCCGGATCGACCGACATCTTGGTGCGCCAGTTCTTCCAGTCGCGGTTTTCGATGACGAGCGTGACCGGAGAGCCCAGCGTCAGGCCCCAGCGGATGCCCGAGGTCACGCGAACCTGGTCCTTTTCGATTTTCATGCGGCCGCCCCGCCCGTAGCCTTGCTGGCGGCGCGCAAGCTGGCGATCGATCTCGCCTAGGTCGATGGGCCAGCCCGCAGGCATGCCCTCGACGATCGTCGTCAGGCACGGGCCGTGCGACTCCCCGGCTGTGAGCATACGCAACATGGCAGCGGTTTCCCGCCTTCCACCATACGTTACGAGTCGATCCGCGCAAAGCGGCGGCGGGCTACTCGATTCGGGTCGGCGTGACCAGGACGACGAGCTCCTCGCTTTCCTGCTCTTTGCCGTGCCGGCCGAACAGGCGCCCCAGGGCCGGTAGATCGCCGAGCACCGGCACACCGGCCCGCTCGCCGCGGCTGCCCTCGCGGATCAGGCCGCCAAGGACGGCCGTCTCGCCACTGCCGACGACGACCTCGGCATGGACCCGCCGACTGAGTTCCTCAGGAATCAAGTCCGGAGGCTGGGGGCGGCCG
>CAZQYE010000005.1:0-30145 GCA_964597375.1 uncultured Myxococcales bacterium | reverse complement strand
TGAGAGCAGGGACAGCAGCCGATGCGGTCTACGATCGTGCACTGTTCGTCGGTCGAGCACCAAAAAATGTCGTACGGCGGCACGACGGGCTTGATGCGTGCGGTTTTCTCCTTGAACGAAAACACGCCGAAGAAAACGAGCAACGCCGACGACAGCAGCGCCAGCAAGACGACGACCACGTGGCGAATGTTCACGACCGCCCCTCCACCTCTTCTCCTGCGGCCCGCGGCATGGCCACGTCGGAACTGCTCGGTTGGGCGGATGCCGGAGCTTCGAGCGCGGGCACCACTCCCCCCTGCAGTTCATACACGGTCCGGTACCAGCCAGGCACGGCGACGAGTTCTTCGTGCGTGCCCTTCTGCGTGATCCGGCCGCCCTCGATGACGACGATCAGGTCGGCTCCCTGAAGCTCGGACAAGCGATGACCTACGCGAAACGTCGTCGTGTCTTTCGCCACGCGCTCGAGTGTGCGGTTGATCTGCGCCTCCGAAGTCGCATCGAGGGCGGCGGTCGGTTCATCGAGAATCAAAATCGCCGGCTTCTTGATCATCGCCCGCGCAATCGCGATCTTCTGGCGCTCGCCGCCCGAGAGCGTCTCGCCGCGCTCGCCGACCACCGTGTCGTAGCCGTCGGGCAGCCTGGCCACGAGCTCGTCGACGCCGGCCAGCCGCGCGGCCTCCTGGATTTCCTCTTGGCTTGCCTCCGGTTTTCCGTAGGCGATGTTTTCGCCGATCGTGCCAGCGAATAGCAACGGCTGCTGTAGCACTACCGCGATCTGCTCGCGAAGTGAGTCGAGCGTGAACCGGTTGATCTTCTCGCCGTCGATGGTGACCGATCCTTCGTCCGGATCGTACAGTCTCGGCAGTAGGCCGCACAACGTCGACTTGCCTGCGCCGTTCGCGCCGACGATGGCCACCGTCTGGCCTGGCAAGACGGTGAAGGACACGTCCTTGAGAACCGGCTCGCCTTTGCGGTAGGAGAAGGTCACATGCTTAAACGTCACCCGGCCCTTGAACTTCGGCGCCGGCCGCGCGTCTTTGCGGACCTTGATCTTGTCGTCCGCGTGCAACACGGCGAAAACGCGCTCCGCAGCCACCGTTGCTTTTGACAACCGGACCGTCACCCACGAAATCCGGCGCAGCGGCTTGTACATGCCGCGCAGGTAGTGGGTGAACACGATCAGATCACCGGGAGTGAGAATGCCGGCCAGTACCCGCTTGACGCCGAGCCACAATACGCCCGCCGTTCCAATGGCAATCACCAGCTCGGCCATGCGCTCGAGGTTCGCTTCCAAGCGCACGGTCTTCAGCCCCTGCCGCAGATCCTGCCGGTTATAGCTCCCGAATCGCTCGTCCTCGTACTGTTCCCTGCCGAACACTTGAATGACGGCGATCCCCTGCAACATGGATCCGATGAGCATCGCCATCCGTCCTTCCTTGCTCCGGTGCTTGCGCACCGCCGAGCGCAGCCGCGCGGACAGCTGAAACATGGCCAAGCCGAGCAGCGGCAGGATCGCAAGGCTGACGAGCGTGAGCTGCAAGTCCATGTAGGCCATGATTCCCACCATGACCGCCAAGACGAGCATTTCCTTGGAGATCATGACGATCGTGTCGACGAGCATGTCCCGCATCATGTTCGCGTCGCCTGTGGCACGCAGGAGCAAATCGCCGACCTGGCGCTTCTTGTGAAACGACAGGGACAACCGCTGCAGATGAGCGAACATCTTGCGGCGGATGCGGAACGTGACTCGCTGGCCGGCAACGGCGATCAAGAAGCGCTGCCAGTAAATGAAAAACGCCCAGAGAAGAGTGATCGCGAGCAGCAGGGCACATGAGATCGTAACCATCCCCATTGCGCCGTAGCCCTTCATCAGCGCAAACGGGAACACCCACTTCACTCGCCCTGCGGGCAGCAGAGCGTAGTCGAAGATCATCTTGATCGGCCACGGCCGCGCAACGACGGTGATGACGGTCCCGATGCTGCACAGCAGCGCCAGCAACATCTCGCGCTGAACCGGTTTCGTGAACGGCCGGAGTTCACGGTAGAGGTTGCGCAGCCGGTCCCAGCGGATCCGTCTGAGGAACGGGTTCAGGCGCACCTCGACGGTGGGACGACCCCCCGCCTCAGCCGGTTTGGCTCGTTTCTTCATGTACTCTTCTTGACGGCGGACACGTCCCGCGGTCACTGATCGCCGCGCCGCCGAGGTGGCTGCAGGAGGGAACGCGGCAAAAACGCGGCGCGGCCCAAGATGCCTCGAAGCTCCGGCGGCACCCCAGGCCCGACGTCACGAACCGTGGTCGTGGCGGCACTGCTCATTATTTTAGCAGGGCCCGACCCTGCCCCGCGACCACAGGATCCCGGCCGCTCAGTCGCCCCGCTGCTTGCGCGAGATGATCCGCAGCGGAAGCATCGCCGGCGCCTCGGGCAAAGCCGGAGGAGGCGGATCGGGGTCGCTGAACTGATCGACCACGAACGCGTGACAAATGACCCGCTTCGACGTCGAAATGATCCGCGCCGACCCGTTGCGCACGTTGATCGGAGGGGTGAGACTCAAGAACTGAATCACCTCACTCTCGTGAATGGCCGGTGTGTTGCCGGTACCGATCGTCACGGCGCCACCGATCGGCACGTCCTGAGCGCCGTCGGCGACCCCCGAGGCAATGTCGTTCAGCGGCCCGTTGCCTTGCTCGTCGAAGATTTCAACGCCGATCCGCACGACCTGCGAGTCGAGATTCGTGCAGTTGAATTCCGTCTCGAGGTTGTTGTTCTTGATCACCCCCGGCACGAAGTAGATGGCTCGTTCCGGATGCGAAGGGTCCATGTCGGGGATCGGGCTGTCGACGAGTCCGGCGAAAGCCGACGTCAGGCCGAAAAATGCCAGCCCTACGGCAAACGCCGAAGTGATTCCTACTTTTCGCATCGTGTGCTCTCCTCCAAAAACAGTCCGCGGAGCCAGCGTTGGTCACCGCCTTCCCGGCCTGGGCCGGAACTACCTGCAGGGAAAGTCGCCGGAGCTTTCCTGTTTGAGCGATCGCACGGTGGCGCGGGGTGCGCAGGCGGCGTCGACTCAACCAACATAACATGTTCGTTGCCGGCCAGAAAGCGCATTTTGACCGCCGTCCCCTACTGCACCGCACATCACGAATCGAACGCAACAAGCCGTTTATACGAGGTTTTCGTCTATCGAGGGGGGACTCGCGGCAAGCTCGAGCGCCGCTGCCTCGAAGGCGCGGATCGTCCGATCGACGTCGTCGGCGTCGTGGGCGAGCGACACGAAGAACTTCTCATGAGCCTTGAGGATGCCCCGGTCGATCAAACGTTCGGCAAAGCGCCGGCCGAGGCGGTGGTCACTGCGTGCCACGGCTCGAAAGTCCGTCACTTCTTCGTCCGTGAACCAGGCTTCAAACGCCGGAGGTTCGCCCGTGACGTGCGCCGCGAGGCCCGCCGCCGCAAGCGCCCGCCGCAGGCCGTCCATCAGCCGCCGCCCCGTCGCAAACAATCGCTCGTAGGTTCCCGGACGCTCGAGCACCTCGATCGCCGCCAGCGCTGCGCTGGCAACGACCGGATTGCCGCTGTACGTCCCCGTCAGGGCGACCCAGGCACCCGTCTCGCGGCGAGCCGGTTCGGCCAGGCTCATGATGTCGGCACGCCCGCACACTAGCCCCAAGGGTAGGCCCGCCGAGATGCTCTTTCCCATGGCGCATAGATCGGGAATCACGCCGTAGTATTCCTGCGCGCCACCGAGCGCCAGTCGAAACCCGGTGACGACTTCGTCGAAGACGAGCGGGATGCCCAGGCGCGCCGTCGCCTCACGCACCGCCTGGAGAAACCCGGGCACCGGCTGCAGCGTCCGCTGCATCGGCTCGACGATCACGGCCGCGAGTTCGTCCTGAAAGCGCTCGATGAGCTCGACGGTTCCCGCGGTGTCGTTGAAACGGGCGACGAGGACATCGCCGGCCGCCGACGCAGGAATTCCAGCGGAAACCGGAACCGGACGCGGCGGATCGAGCGGGGCCGGCAACCACTGGTTCGACATCAGGGCGACGTCGCCCATCCCATGAAAACCGCCTTCGAACTTGAGAACTTTGTCGCGCCTGCGAAACGCACGCGCCAGGCGCAGGGCGAAGAACGTCGCCTCCGAACCAGAGGTGTGTAGCGTCACGCGCTCTGCGCAGGGTACCAGCGCCACGATTTTCTCGGCGAGTCGAATCGCCGGTTCGCTCAGCAGGAGGTACCCGGTTCCACGTTCGAGCGCTTCGCAAACCGCCCTAGCAACGTCCGGGTGCGCGTGTCCGAGAAGCATCGGCCCCGACCCGAGCAGGTAGTCGATGTACTCGCGGCCGCTGGCATCGCGGATGCGTGAGCCCCGGGCTTCCGCGATGACCATCGCGTACTCGGGCGAGTATCCCGCACTGCGCACGCCCGCAGGTAGAACCGCCGCCGCGCGTTCGAGCAGGTCGCTTTCCAATGGACTTCGGCTCATGACGGCCTGCGCGATGCTCCTAGCGCGCGGCCGCCCTCAGAGGTGCCGCCTAAAAGCCACGCCGAGCCCGTGCGTGGAAAGCTCCCGCGATCGTACCCTGGTACGCTCATGTCCGGTGAGCAACTCTACTAGGTCGCAGCGCTGCGGAAAAGGCCCTGCCGCCCAAGTCGCAACGCAGCTCGTCTCCGCAGATCGTCAGTCGCGCAAAATGACGCGCTCGACGATGTCCCGTACGGCTGCAGGGCCGGCCGCCTCGGCGGGCAGCGACGTGATCGGGCGACCTTCGAGGTCGTACTCGGCGATGGTCTCGTCCTGGGGAACGAGACCGAACAGTTCGAGCCCGAGTTTTTCCGCGGACTCGCGCAGCTTGCGGCCGTCGTCGCGCACGCGGTTGAACACGATTCCCTTGCGCTGGCATTCGATGATGTGGTCCTTGTCGACCATGTCGCGAATGACAGCGGCGGTCTCCATTCCCCGAGCCGTGGGATCGCTGATGATCATCAGCGTGTCGAGATTGCGCACGACTTGACGATTGATCTGCTCGAGGCCGGCCTCCCCGTCGATCAGAATCGTATCGAAGTTGTCGGCCAGCATCTCGATGGCACGCCGGAGCAGTCCGTTGACCGAACAGAAACAACCGAGCGTCTCGGTCCGCCCCATGGCAAGCAGCGCAAAGTCGTCCATCTCGCAGAGCGATTCGAACACCATGTAGTCGAGTTTCTCGGCGAGCTCGGCTTTCGCCTCCTTGTTGCCGCGCTTGGCCGTCTCGATCACTTCTTCACGGACCTGTCCCATGGTGCGCCGGACACTGGCGCCAAGAGCACTCAGTTGGCCGAGAGCCGGGTCGGCGTCAATGACGAGCAGCCGTCCAGCGCGGCCGCTGTCGACCAGTGCTTTGGTCATCATCGCGGTCACGGCGGTCTTGCCGGTCCCGCCCTTGCCGCAAACACTGATCAGCCGCTTTCGGCCGTGCCCGTTCGCTTGCTTGTTCACCGCCGCATACCTCCTGGTCTCAAGAACGCCCGCCGTTCGCCGCGGAGTCTTTCTTGGCCCGCACGCTGATGATTTCTCGGATGCCGTCACAGACGTCCTTGTCCGTGCAGGAGCCGCAATCGAAGTCGCATTCGAGATCGTAGCCTTTCGCCTTCCAATAGTCCTCCACGATTTTGCGACCGACCTCACGGGCTCGCTCCGCAACCTCGCGTATGGCCAGAACGTCTTCCCGCGACGAGGTCACGAAGACGACTTCCACGGCATCGATCGCCGGTATGCCCGCACGCACGATTTGCATCAACGCCCGCCCGAGGGTTTCGAGGCAGAATCCCTTGGCCGCCGCGTCCTTGCTGATTCGACACCAGAGATTCGCCGAGGAACTGCGGACCATGAACCCTTCGATTTGATCGGCGACTACCTGGCTCTGGACCACGTTGCTGTGGTCGTCCGCGGTGAGGCTGCGCCCGGCGGCGATTACGATCTGGGCGAACGGCAATGAGGCTCCGGGACGACCGGCGACGTCCGGTCCGACACGCGTAATGCGTCCGTCGCAAACCCGCGTCGGGTCGTCGGTCCATAACACCAAACCGCACGAGCCGGCTTCGGGACTGCCGAGTTCGGCGTACGTGTCGCTGCGCAAGATGATTCCCGGATTGGCACCCGGCCCCACACGTACCGGAAGACTCCCGATGGCGGACGAGGGAGCCGGCGCGCTGCGAACGACCTCCCGGCCTGCCGCCTCGAGGCGATCCACCAGAGCGGTCACTTCCGCAATGTACTCGTCGAATCCGGCCATCACCCGCACCGCCGGCCGGACGTCACCCCAGCCCCATGGCGGTGAAGAACTGGGAAACGCGGTCCTTCACTTCATCGACCGTCGTGTACCTCGGATCGAACAGATCGAGCCCGATGTTGAGGAACGGCACACCGATCTCGCGACACGTCTCACGCATGATGCCCGCGGTCGCGGCGCCGTCCTTGTGGCCCATGTGGCCCGGCCAGATCACGCAGTCGATCTTGTAGTCCTTCACGATTCGAACGATATCCGACGAGAAGTTCTCCGCCGTGCCGCGGGCTTGCCGGATCATGGGCACGTCGAGCAAATTGCGCTTGGCGAGGTCGTGGAACATCGTTTCCTCGCTGGTGGTGTCGATGAACGTGTAGGGAAAGTTCCCGAACATGTCCATGACGATCACCGCGCCCCACTCCTGCTCGAGCCACGGCATGAACTCGTAGATCCACGCGTAGGGCATGATGTCGAACCAAAGGAGGCGGATGCGCTCCTTGATCCCATCGAACGCTTCACGGCCTTTGCGCACCCGCTCCTCGGCGCAGATGATCAACTGGCGGAACCAATCCGTGCAACGCGGATCGCCGGCGCGGAAGCACTGGCTGATCGCGAACGCTTGTGCCCCCCCGATCTCCCAGCCGTGCGGGCACGGCACGTTACGGCGCAGCTCGTTGTACTCTTGCCATAGCGCATACGTCCGATTCGACTCATCGCACACCTCACGTAGGCGGTCGATGTCGAGTTTCTTGCCCGTGTGCTCCTCGAGAAACCGCGTCATCCGGCGAAGTTCTTCGGCGAAGTACCGGATGGCTCGCTCGTCGGACGAATACGGCGGGTCGGGTGAGAACAACGGCACATCTTTCCACGCTTTGTTGTGTTGCAGAATCTGCTGGAGCATCATCGTGCCGTCGCAAGGGGAAAGCAGGCCGACACATGCCGTCGGAACCGGCATCTGGCCGGTCTCGATGTAATACATCGGCAGGCGGATCGCCGTGCACATGTCGGTTCCGAGACCGATCTCCTCGGCGCCCTGAAGGTCCTGCTGCATGTACGGGGCGGACGCGCCGAGGAACGGTGTTTCCATGATCATGAACCACGGCAGATCCATCGCCGTGTACAGTTCAGGCGCGGTGGCGTAGTACGCACCGATGAACGGCTTGTCGTTTTCCACCGCGTCGACGACCGCCTGCTTGGCCTCGAGCAGGATCGTCAGCAGCTTCGCTTGAAGCTGCATTTCCGGGGTCACCATTTGGTCGACGGCCTCGAGCAGGAACGCAAACCAGTCGCGCTCCTTGCGGTAGCGCTCGAGACTGCGCTCTTTCATCGCCTGCGGGTCGCTGTCCATTCGTTCGATCTGCTGCATCGTCTACTTCCCCATCGACTCGAGAAACGCCTGCACGCGGGTACGAAGCTGGCCTGTCGCGGCCATCACGTACTCGCGGTCGATCTGCAGAAACGGCACGCCCTGCTCTTTGAAGTCGAGATCGTTCATGTAGTGCTCGGCGCACCAAACGTCGCAGAACATCATGCGCTCGCCGATCACGCCGTCCACCGAAAACTCGTCGATCAGTTCACGCAAGAACGCGGCGCGCCGGTGCTGATCCTCGTTCATGCGCGGACAAGTCGGACGGTCATGAATGTAGTAGCGCGCCAATGCGCTGATCGGGTCGTCGTTTTCGTCGACGTCCACCCACATGGTGCGCGTACCGAAACAAATCGAATCGGTCACGACCAGCCCGCCTTGGTCTTCGATCACCCGAACGTACTCGGGGTCGTCGAGCTCGCTGCCGACGATCATGAGCCGAGCGCGGTAGCCGTCGGCTCTGCCGGACGCCGCCTCGAGGTCCGCGATCAGCTGTTCGAGCAGCTCGTTATAGTGCTCGCGCGGCATCGACGTCCCGGCGACCATCACGGCGAGAGCCTCGGACCCGGTGATCGGCGGCTCGGCGGCCTTTCGCAGAGCGTAGAGCCGCCGCTGCAACGCGCGTGTCCGGTTGTGCAGCTTGATCGCCTCGGCCAAGCGCTCGGCCGTCACATCCACTCCGAAGTGCTCAGAGACCGCCTTGACCAGGATCTCGATTTCTCCGCGATACCATTCGACTTGGGGGTCGCCGACCTTTTTCGGCAGCGCCATGATCATGACCAGCGGCGTCTTCATCTGCCGCTTCCAGTTGTCGTAGACGCGCCGCACGTGGTCGCAACTGCTTACGCAGATCAGGCCTTCAAGAAAGTCGTACTCCCCGCGCATCGCTTGGTTGAACGTGTGGCGGACGAAGCTGCAGTTGAGGTTGGTAAAGTACGCGTCGGACAACTCGGTGCCCGTGCTCCCGGTTCCACGCATGCGGAACGGCAGCACTCCGGCCGCGGTGAGCACTTCAGTCGGGACGTGCGAGCAGAAGTGCCCGACGACTTTCCCGCCGCTGGCGATCCAGCGCTCGAGCGACGGGTTCCTAATCGCCGAGGCGGCTTCGGCCAGCTCATCGAACGCTTTGGATTGCAGTGAAGTCTCCACCGGACACCTCCTGTCAGGCCCCGCCGTTGGAGGCGGCTTTGTCGCGAGCGATCAATGCGGCACCGATCGCGCCCGCGATCTGTGGATCTTGCGGCAAGGTGTCGACCTCGACGCCGAGTTTCGATTCGAGCGCCTTTGCCAGTCCCCGGTTCTTGGAACAGCCGCCGGTCAGAACGATTTTCTCCACGAGGCCCACCCGGCGAACCATTGCGTACAGTCTGTTGGCCACGGCCATGTTGATCCCGGCGATCAGATTCGGGAGCTCCGTGCCCTCGTTGATGAGCGTCACCACCTCGGACTCGGCGAACACACTACACTGGCTGGTGATGGTCGCCGGCGGATCGCCTTGATTCTCGAGCGCCGAAATGCCTTCAAGGCCGCAATCGAGAACCCGTGCCATGGCTTCGAAGAAGCGTCCGGTACCCGCCGCACAGCGGTCGTTCATCGCGAACTCGAGCACCTTGCCGCTTGCGTCGAGCGAGATGACCTTGCAGTCCTGGCCGCCGATGTCGACCACCGTCCGGACTTCGGGGTTGAGCCAGTGGGCGCCGCGCGCGTGGCAGGTGATCTCCGACACGTTGTCGTTGGCGAAGGGCACCTTGAGGCGGCCGTACCCCGTGCCCACGACGTAGTCGAGATCGTCGATCGAGCCGAGGCCGGCCTGTTTGAGGGCCTCCTCCATCGCGACATGCGCGGTCTTGACCGGATTGATGGTCGATGGGGTGATGAAGTGAGCGACGACGCGATCCCCGTCTAGGATCGCGGCCTTGCCGGTCGTCGAGCCAACGTCACAGCCTCCGAAGAGCATGCAACACTCCCTTCCAGTGCATGCATATTCCGTTGAAGGCCCCGGTCTCCATTCACGGGAGCATGCTGGCTCGGCGGCAGATTCGGGCTTGCTCTACGGACCTTTATGACGCACCGGGATGATCAACACAAGGGCAAACGCACTGAAAACGCGTGACGCGCCGGACGACTCGTCCCGCGGGCGAGCCGTCACCGACGACTATCGTGGTTTAGCCCGTGCCGCTCCCGCCGGAACGGCGCGCGGCCCCCTGCCGTTGCTCTCCGTTCTCCCCGGTCCCCCAAACGCGCGCACCCGAGCGGGGGACGTCCCGACCGGGGCCGGGAAACCCCCATCGCAGGGTTGGCCTCGTTCCACGGTTGCGCGTCTGACGAGGAATCAGCGTGCGGATCACCATCAGAACCCGAGCCGCCCGGCTAGAATCGGGCAAAAGAACGCTCAGGCAGCCGCCCGCTCCTCGGGCGCAAGCGTCGCGCCCCCGCGCTTTCCCTCGGGCCCGAAGGGCTCGAAGGTCACCACCAGAGCCGGCATGAGGATGAAATCGGCGAGCAGCGCCAGAACGATCGTACTCGCCAGCAGCAAGCCGAAGCTGACTTGGCTGTCCATTGCGGAAAGAACGAAGACCAGGAACCCGGCGACGAGCACGACCGACGTGATGAACAGTGCTCTGCCGACGTCGGCCATCGAAAGGAGCAACGCCTCGCGGTAGCTTCCCGTGCGCTGGAACTCGTAACGAAAGCGCGTCACGTGGTGGATCGTGTCGTCCACGGCGATGCCGATCGCGACCGGGGCGATGAGTAAGCGCACGTAATCGAGCGGCACGCCGGTCCACCCCATTCCGCCGAGAGTGAGCAGCACCGGCGTCAAGTTCGGTACCATCGCGAGCAAGCCGGTTTTCACCGACTTGAAGAGAAGACACATCATGGCCGCAATCGCGACGAACGCGAGCAGAAATCCGACGATCTGGCTGCGCGTGATGTAATCCATCAGCTTGAGCCACAGAGCACCCATTCCGGTCAGGCTCGGCCGCGACGCAACGAACGGTTCGGCCTGCAAGTACGCTTCGAGATGATCGACCAGACGGCGCATCTCGGTCGAGTTCGCCATCGTGGTGCGAATTTCGAGGCGTGTTCGAGAGTAGTCGATGGACACGTACTCTTCGGCTTCTTCGCCACCGGACATCTCATACAACAACAGGTACTGGGCGATCAGGTCGCGGTTGTCCGGCAGCACGTAGTAGCTGCGGTCGCCTTCGTGAAAGGTCCGGTTGATGTCTTTGACGAAGTCGGCGATCGAGTACGTCTTGCGAACGATCCCGCCGTATCGCTCCGCTTCGGCCTGTAGCCGCTCGACCTCCCGCAGCACCTTCGGATCTTTGATACCGCCTTCTTCGCCCGTCTCGACGAGGTAGCTGAAGGTCAGGGTGCCTCCCATCACGCGGTCGACGAATGCCGTCGTATCGCGGATCGGCAGTTCCCGGCCGAATTCGTTGAGGAAATTCGACTCGACGCTCAGGCGCGTCACGCCGACGGCCGAGGCCACGAACAGCAGCACTGCAGCACCGATAATCGCCTTACGGTGGCGTAGATCGAACAACGCAATTCCCTGCAAGGTGGCTTGAAATGCACGTCCCCCCTTCGCCCGCAGCACTTCCGCCTCGGTCGCCGCAGTGCGCTCGCGGCGGCCGACGGTCAGAAACACCACGAGCAGAGTCAGCGTCAGCACGAACGCGGCCATCACACCGGCGGCGCTGTAGGCACCGAAGTGGGCGATGGCCTTGATCGGTGCGAACGACATCGCCGCAAATCCAGCCGCCGTCGTAAGGCTCGTGAGCAGACACGGCGTACCGACGAGATAGAGCGTCCGGCGGATCGCCTCGCGCCGGTCTCCTAGCTCCGCGTGAAACACGCGGAACTCCGAGATGATGTGGACCGAATCGGCCACCCCCACGGCAATGAGCAGCGTCGGCATCATCCCGAACATTTGATCGAGGCTCCAGCCCATCAGGGAGACGAAGCCGACCGTCAGCAGCACGGACGTCCCGACGACGGCCAGTGGTCCGACGACGCCGATCGGCCTGCGCACGAAGAGTGCGAGCAGCAAGCCGACGATGAGGAAGCACGCGATGCCTAGACGCAGGCTCTCCTCAGCCGTGATTCGATTCACGACTGCGTTCAACGGTACGTCGCCCGTGTGGTGGAACACGATCCCGTCGTACTCGGGATCGGCAAGCAGGCGCTCGAGCGCATCGTAGGTCGCCTGCGGGTACAGGTTGTCGATCGCGTTGCCCTTGTCCGGGTCGACACGAATCTCGTCGGGAGGATCGATGCTCGACTTTTCCATCTCGACGATGATCCCCGCATAGCGCCCGTCCTCGGATACCAGGCCGCCCAGGTAGATCGGCTTGTCGAGAATCTTGTCGCGGAATTCGAGCAGCGCCTCTTGTGTGGCGGGAAAGTCGTCTACGAGTTTGACGACGTCGATCCCATCGGGAACCGCATCGAGAAACTCGACGTTGGCAAGGCTCGTGACTTCCTTGACGAACGGCACCTCGGACTCGATGCGGTCCGTGAGGCCGGCAATGCGCCGCATGACCTCCAAATCCCAAGGGCCATATTCGGTCTGCGGCGCTTCGTAGACGATGTAGGAGATTTCGTCGGAACCGAAGTCTTCGCGGAACTGAAGATATGATTGGTAGAAACGGTCGCCCCGGTCGAAGTAGGCTTCGAAGCTATTGTCGATGCGCGCACCCGAGGCCAGGTAGAGACTGCCGCCGATGAGCACTGCACAGGCGAGCACCACCCGCCAGCGATGGTCGTACGCCGCCACCCCGACACGCGCGAACCACCGACTGAGTCGCTCGATGTAATCTTGAGTAACGGTCATTTCGGTGCCAAGACGCTCTGTGTACGTCAGCGACCGACCTAGGGCCAACGGTTTCCGGCTCGCTGTGACTGCCGGACGGGTTCGCCGTCGAGCCTGCCGCGCTCAATCGAGATAGCCGAGGGCCCGAAGACCGCGGCGTTGCTCGGGGGACAGCGTGACTTTCCCGCGGCCGCGCTCAATGCCCTCCCCCGCTTTCTTGGCCGCCGCAAGAACCTCATCCGCCTCGGCCGACAGCATCATGAGAAGCTGTCCCTGCTCGGCGGCGCGATTCACCTGCTCGCCAGGATCCGCCGCCAGATCGTAGAGCTCGGTGCGGCCGGTCCGGACGTTGCGGATGAGTTTCCACGGCGGGCTCCGGTAGGCGAGCAGCGGCTCATAGCCCCAGCCGGCGAGCCCGGGCGGCATGAGCACGTGTTTGCCGTCGATCAGCGGAGCAAAGGAGCGCCCTTGCATGGCCGCAGGAATCGGCACGCCGAGCAGATCGAGCACGGTCGGCGCCAGGTCCAGGAGCCGGACTTGCTCCCGAACACGAACCCCCGCGGCACCTCGTCCCGGCACGCGCATGATGAGCGGCACCAGAAGCTGGTTTTCATAGAGCGTCAATCCGTGACGCCGGTCGAGAGCACCGTGTTCGCCGAACGCCTCGCCGTGGTCGGCGGTCACGACGACCATGGTGTCCTCGGCCAGACCCAGGCCACGGACTCGCTCCAAGACCATGCCGACGTGCTCGTCCACGTAGCGCACCTCTCCGTCGTATCGAGGAAGATCGGCAAGAATCTCCGTGTATGGGGAAGAGTACGACGAGCGCTCGAACATCGCCGCGTAGGGCGCCGGTGGCTCGTACGGCTCGTGCGGGTCGAGGTAGTGAAGGTAAAGAAAGAACGGGTGCTTCGACGACCTCTCTTGCAGCCACGCAAGCGCACGATGGGTCACTTCCGGCGTCGTTTCGTTCACCCACTCGAACTCGTGCCAGTGCTTCCGCCAGTCCGGGTCGGAAGCAGCGAGCTCATCGAAGACGTTGGCATACGAGTCGAATCCCTGGTCGAAGCCGAAAACCGCATCCACCTGGATGTTGGCAACGATTCCAGCACTGTCGTATCCCGCGGCGGACAGCGCCTCGGCCAGCGTCGTCACACCCGCGGGCAGTACGTCGCAATCTTCCTCGGGGACGTCGAAGTGCTTGCACGTCACCCCATGGGTGGGCGGATACAGGCCCGTCATCAGTGTCGCCATCGAGGGCCTGGTCCACGGCGCCTGAGCGACGGCCTGTTCGAACAAGACGCCGTGCGCCGCCAAGTCGTCGAGCGTGGGAGTCGTCGGCAGGCGGTAGCCATAGGCACCGACATGATCGGCACGGAGCGTGTCGATGACGATCAGCAGCAGGTTGGCCTGGCTGGGTCGCTTCTCTCGCTGACATCCGCCGGCAACGGCGGCGGCCAGAAGGGCAGCGACCACTACGGCGCACACGCCGCGCTCGAGCTTCATGGCCTTGCATCATCACCCGGGAGATAGCTCGGGGCAACACGGCCGCGGCACTCGATCGGTCGCGAAGGCCAGTACCGATTCCGGTCCGGCGCCCAAGCGCAAACGTCGGCATCAAACGCACGTGCTGGGTGCAGCGTGAACGAACCAGTGGAACGGCGACCCGCCGAGCCCTGAATGATCGCCGCGCGTTTGCTTGTCGACCACCCGCAGTGCCACTGCCGTGGACCGGCGAGCGCGCACGGTGTGCGATGGCCTCCGCTGGGCGTTCTGGCCGTTGCCGTAAAGTCGTTCCCGTATCAGGCAGGCGAGACCCCTTCCGGCCCGGTTCGGGCCGCTCTCAATCCGCGGATCGCCGTGACCAAGATCCGCTCGAGGTCCGCCTCGAAGTCGATTCGAAAGGCCGCTAGCTCTGGGCGTTTTAGGGCTTCGGATACCGCCGGCGCGGGATGGGCGGCCGGCCACATCCCGACCATCACGAAGAGACAAGTCTGGACCAGCTGTGCCGCATCTTCGGTCGCGAGATCGGGAAGGGCCGAGGCGACCGCGGCGACCACCTCGGTCATCGACCGAAGATAGGCATTCTTGAAGTCGGCCACCGTATCTGCCGAGACATTCCGTTCGAGCACCGTCCCGAGCACCGACGACAGGCGCGCAAACCTGGGGTATTCGGCAATCGTCGAGGCAAACGCCCTGGCCACACCGCGCTCGTCGCCGCTCGCCGAGAGGCTGCCGAGCCGCCGGACGAGCACCCCCACCAAGTGTTCGAGCGTCTCGAGCACCAAGTGCAGGAAGAGCTCCTCGCGGCTCTCGAAATAGCGGTAGACGTTGGCCTTCGAAATGTTTGCTTCGCGGGCGATGCGGTTCAGGCTGATGTGGTCGAGGTCGTGGGACTCGAGCAGCCGCGATGCGGCGGCCAGCAGTGCCGTCCGCCGCTGCTCCTTTTGCTCCTTGCTGCGCGCCCTTTGCCAGACCATGGCAGTGACCAGAGGTTACTAAGTGTACGACAAATCACGGAACGATCAAGTGTGAAGATTCATTTTCCCTTGTTTTTAATGGAACTTTTCTATCAATCGACCTTGTGCTTGACAAGAGACTGTCGGTCGCTTATGCTCCCGCAGACACGATGCGGGCACCGGGAAACGCTCTCGGGCCGTGTGCGGGTCGGCCCCGCGAGGAGGAAAAATCATGGGTAAGAAGCCATGGACGAGCGAGCAGATTCCCGACCAAAGTGGACGCACCGCCGTCGTCACCGGAGCGAACAGCGGGATCGGCTACGAGACCGCCAAGGCCCTCGCCGCCAAGGGGGCACGCGTGGTCATGGCTTGCCGGAGCCGGCAGCGAGCCCAGCGCGCGGTCGAGGAGCTCTCGGCGGCAGTCCCAGGGGCGAACGTCGAGGTACTCGAGCTCGACCTAGCAAGTCTGGACTCGGTGGCGCGGTTCGCCGAGGAGCTGCGCGAGCGCTGCGACCGCATCGATCTGCTGATCAACAACGCCGGCGTCATGATGCCCCCTTCCCGGCAGGAAACCGCCGACGGTTTCGAGCTGCAGTTCGGCGTCAATCATCTCGGTCATTTCGCTCTGACGTTGCGCCTGCTCGAGACGATCGTCGCCACGAATGGTTCGCGGATCGTGACCGTGTCGAGCTCGGCACAGAACTACGGCGAGCTCGACCTCGACGATCTCAACTGGACCCGCCGGCCGTTCAAACGGTGGGCATCGTATGGAGCGAGCAAGATCGCGAACATGCTGTTCACGCTCGAACTGCAGCGACGCCTTAGCGAAGCCGGCGTTTCGACGATCGCTGCCGCCGCGCATCCGGGATGGACCGCAACGAACCTACAGCGGACGAGCCCACTGTTCCGGGCCCTCAATCCCATCGTCGCAATGAAGCCGTGGCAAGGAGCCCTGCCCACGCTTTACGCTGCGGTCGCCGCCGAGGTCGTTCCCGGTGGCTATTACGGCCCGGACGGTCTGGGCAACATGCGCGGCTACCCCTGCCCCAACCAGCCGGCCAAGGCGAGCCAGGATACGGGGACGGCGAAGCGGCTGTGGGAGATTTCCGAGGAGCTCACGGGGGTGACGACTCCGGATCTCGGCAAGAGCGGCCGGGCCGCGACCGGCTGAACCGGACGCCTGCGCCTACGAAAAGCGGCTGCCGAAGCGATCGGCGCTCAAAAAACCCTGCTCCTTGCGGCAGCGCGGCGTCCTTGTTGCAATCGTGTGCTCGTCGCGTTTCGACCTGGAGCAGACACGATGAAGCCCGCACTCGAAGGCATTCGCATCCTCGACATGACCCAGTACGAGGCCGGCCCCTCGTGCACGCAGGCACTCGCATGGATGGGCGCCGACGTAGTCAAAGTCGAACCGCCGGGAACTGGGGACCCCGGGCGAGCGCTCGCGGTGGGCGGCACCTACTCACCGTACTTCTGCAACTGGAACGCGAACAAGCGCTCGGTCGTCCTGGACCTCACAAAACCGGCGGGGCGCGACCTCCTGCTGCGGATGTTGCCACGCTACGACATCTTCATCGAAAACTACGGGCCCGGCATCGTCGAACGTCTCGAGCTCGAGTACGAAACCCTGCGTGCCGTGCATCCGGCGATCATCTACGTGCAGCTCAAGGGATTCGGCACGTTCGGACCGTACGCCGGTTACAAGTCCTACGACATGGTGGCACAAGCGGCCTCGGGGGCCTTTTCGGTGACGGGAGAGCTCGGCGGACCGCCGATTCTTCCGGGACCGACGATCGGCGACTCGGGAACGGGCGTGCAAGCCGCGATGGCGATCCTCGCGGCGTACATCCAGCGACTGCGGACCGGCGAAGGGCAGCGCATCGAGCTATCGATGCAGGAAGCGGTTACCTACTTCATGCGCACGAGAATCGCGTTTCTCGGTGATTGGGGGGAGCTGGCATGCCCGCGCATGGGCAACATGATGGGCGCCGCCCCCACCGGGCTCTACCCGTGCGCCGGCGGCGGGCCCAACGACTATGCCTACATCGTCACGGTCACCGATCGCCACTGGGACGCCCTGTGCATGGCGATGGAGCGCACGGATCTCGTCGCCGATTCCCGCTTCGACACAGGAGAGAAGCGTCTTCTCAATAGCGATGCTCTGCGCGAGGAGATTGCCGCGTGGACGATCCAGCACGACAAGCACGAGGTCATGCGGCGACTCGGCGAGGCGGGCGTGCCGTGCTCGGCGATTCTCGACACTCGGGACCTGTATCACGACCCGCACTTGCTCGCGCGCGGATTCGTCAAACGCGTCGAGCACCCCGAACGTGGCCAGGCGCCTTTGCTCGGATTTCCCGTTCGCATGTCGGCAAGTGAGGTCGAGCTTCGGCGCGCCCCGTACCTCGGCGAGCACAGCGACGAGGTCCTCGGCGCCGACCTCGGCCTCGATCGCGACGAGCTCGCAGCCCTGCGAGCCGAGGGCGTGATCGGCTGAGGCGACCCACTACTCCCACCCATGCGCCGCGCAGCGCATCCACGGAGTCGGTGGCATCGCAGACAACCTGGTGGCAACTTACGAGTCGAACGGTCTTGCCAGGCCCCTGGAGAAAGACAACGGATGAATATCGACGATGGACTTGGCGTGGCGGGAACGTTGCTCAGCGTACCCGTGGAGGAAGATGACAGATGAACATCAACGGGGAACCCGTTTACGTAGGTAGGGACTTCGGCGGACGAACGCTCGAGATCACGCGGGAGCTCGTTCAGCAATATGTCGATGCTCTTGGCTGCCCGTCGCCGAGGTACGAAATGGTCGCACCCGCGCTGCTGCTGCACTCGGAGTGTTTCCGTGACTTGAGCTGGTACTTGGCGAACCTCTTCGGCAACCTGCACGCCCGGCAGGAATGGGAGCTCTTCCGGCCGATGCGCGTCGGCGACCGGGTGACCACGCGAGGGTTCATCCGCGATCGCTACCGCAAGCGCGGCCGGGACTACGTCGTCAAGGAAACCTGGACCCTCGACGAGTCGGGAGCGCTCATCAGTCGCGGCCTGACACACCAGAGTTTTCTCGTGGACACCGGCGACCGTTCGGGGGAGGTCGTCTCCAAGGACCGGGAGAAGCAACGCACACGACGTTTCGAGGTCGGAGGGCATGGAGGCCGCTCTATCGGCCCCTTGACGAAGACCGTCGACGAGGGGATGTGCATGCGGTTTTCCGGGCCGGAGGAAAACTACCACACGAGCCGCGAGGCAGCCCGGGCGCTCGGGTTTCCGGACATCGTCGTCCAGGGCATGCTTCCGATTTGCCTCCTGTCCGAGCTCCTCACCGCCGAGTTCGGGGACGGTTGGATCGCCGGCGGCAAGATGGACGTCCGGCTCGTCAACGTCCTGTGGGCCAACGAAACGGTTCACGCGCGGGCCGAGGAGCGTGAGGTCTGCCCGGAAGCGGACCGCGTCCGGCATCATCTCGATGTCTGGGTCGAAAAGGACGACGGCACCAAGGTGGTCGTCGGCACAGCAAGCGCCTTGCGCCCTGCGTAGCGTTTTTCTTTCGCAGAAAGAGACATAACCGGCTCGGGAAAGAGTAGAATATTCTCTTGGAGGCGGCGGCCCCCGCTGGACTCCGACGCGAGCTACGGGCAGCATGCCCGCTCCGCCGCCCCGAGAGGAGTATGCCGTGACCCGACTGGAACTGGTCCAGCTCGGCCGCCGCCCGCTCGAGCGTTTCGAGCCGGTCGTCGGTCGCGAGCGTTTTCGCAAAGGCCTGGGAATCGCCGAGCGCATGCGGCGCCATTTCGCCGGACGTGTCGTGTGGAACATCAATTCGACCGCCCGCGGCGGAGGCGTCGCCGAGATGCTGCGCTACCTGATCGCCTACGCCCGCGGCGCCGGCGTGGACGCCCGCTGGCTAGTGATCGAGGGAACGCCGGAGTTCTTCCATCTCACCAAACGCCTGCACAACGCCCTGCACGGCGAGTTCGGAGACGGCTCGCCGCTCGGTGAGGAACAACGCGCGATCTACGAAGAGGTCATGCGCAACAACGCTGCCGAGCTGCTCGCCGAAGTCGCACCCGAGGACATCGTGATTCTGCACGATCCGCAGACGGCGGGCCTCATTCCACACCTTGCGAACCTGGGGGCCGGCGTAGTCTGGCGCTGCCACATCGGCGCGGACGAATCGAACGAGGAGGTCGAACGGGGCTGGGCGTTTCTCGCGCCGTACCTCGCCGATGCCGACCGCTTCGTGTTCTCGCGGCAGGCGTACGTTCCCGATTACTGCGATCACGGTCGCGCCAAGATCATCCCGCCGAGCATCGATCCGTTCTCGCCGAAGAACCAGGAGCTGGACGAAGAAACGGTTCACTCGATCCTGGTCCACACCGGCCTGGTGGAAGGCCCCAACGGACAGGCGCGCACGTTCATTCGCGACGACGGCGCACCGGGACGAGTCGAACACCGCGCCGACGTCGTGCGCCTGGGCCGAGCGCCCCTCTGGACGGTACCCTTGGTCGTGCAAGTGTCCCGCTGGGACCGCCTCAAGGATCCCATTGGGGTCATGCGCGGATTCGAGCGCCTGGTCGAAGGCGGCGACCCTTCCGGCGCCCACCTCGTGATGGCCGGTCCCAACGTCAAGGCCGTTGCCGACGATCCCGAAGGAGCCGAAGTATTCGGTGAAGTCGAGGCTGAATGGCGCAAGCTGCCACACGCCGTTCGCGATCGCATTCACCTGGCCTCGCTGCCGATGCACGACATCGAAGAAAACGCAGCGATCGTGAACGCCCTGCAACGTCACGCCACGGTCCTCGTCCAAAAGAGCCTGCGCGAGGGCTTCGGCCTGACCGTCACCGAAGCGATGTGGAAGGCCAAGCCCGTGATCGGAAGCGCCGTCGGTGGCATTCAGGATCAGATCGTGCACGGCCAAAGCGGCCTGCTGCTCGACGATCCCCGCGACGAAGAGGGCTTCGCCCGGTTGCTCCACGAAGTGCTGTCGGACCCGGATCGCGCCCGAGCGCTCGGTGATGCGGCCAAAGAACGCGTACGCGAGAATTACCTCGGCCTCAGCTCGTTGATCGAGTTCGGGACTTTGATCCTGGGCATCGACGAGCAACGCCGCGGCCGGCGGTCCGAGGGCGCGCGGGAAAGCGCGCCTTCCTCGTGAGGAGGGGCGCCCGTCAGCCGCGACGGCGCAGCAGCACCTCCTGAGTGACCGCGCAGACTAGGCGCCCGTCACGCGAGTAAATCATGCCCCGGGCCAGCCCGCGGGCGCCTGCGGCAGCCGGCGAGTCCTGGACGTAGAGCCACCACTGGTCGGCTCGCGCCTCGTCGTAGAACCACAGCGCGTGGTCGAGGCTGGCGCTGAAGACCGTTCCGTTCATCCAGTGAACGCCGTGCGGCCGCATGACGGTTTCCGTCAGCGTGTAGTCCGAGGCGTACACGAACACGGCGCGGTGGACGACCGGATCGTCGGGAAGCTCTCCGTCGGCCCGCATCCAGACGCGTTGCTGGGGGCGTTCGCCCCTGGCCGGTCGCCAATCGGGAGGCTCGCACCAGCGCATGTCGATCGCCCGCCGGCGGTCGATCCAGTCAGGCACGCGTTCTCCGAACATCCGGCGCGCCCGCTCGGCGAAATTCGGAAGCGACTCGGGATCGGGCACCGCCGGCGGCGGCATCTGATGGCTCAAGCCCTGCTCCTCCACCTGAAACGATGCCGACATGTTGAAAATCGCTTCACCGTGTTGGATGGCCACGACTCGGCGGGTCGTAAACGATCGGCCGTCGCGAATGCGATCAACGAAGTAGACGATCGGCGTGTCGATGTCGCCCGGTCGCAGGAAATAGCAGTGCAGCGAATGCGGCGGCCGATCGGAGGGAACCGTGCGCCCGGCAGCCACCAGAGCCTGCGCCGCCACCTGCCCGCCGAAGACCCGCTCGCGGGCGTCCGGCGGACTGTGGCCGCGGAAGATGTTCACCTCGAGCTCTTCGAGATCGAGAAGCTCGACGAGCTCGCTTACGAGCTGCGCCACCCTGCCGGCACCTCTACCAGGCGGTGGAGAATCCGCGATCAGGAACGTCGAGCGCACTGCGATCGCCCGACTTGATCACACGGCAGGTGGCCTGCGCCTGCGGCAGCATGAAGTTCGCGTAGAACCGGGCGGAGGCTACCTTGCCGGCATAGAAATCGAACTCTTCCTGGCTCTGCTCGTCGTCCTGCGTCCGATGCTCTTCGGCGATCACCGCCTGCTCGAGCAGAAGCTGGGCCACGGTGACGGTCGCCATGGCGTCGAGGAACGGGCTGGCGCAAAGTGTGAGCTGGTCGAGCTTGCTCGTCATCATGTACTCGACGATCGCCGTTCCCGCTTCCTGCAGCTTGGCGGCCGTCTCTCCGAGCATCTTCACTTCGGCGCCGACCGCCGGATCCGAGGCGTACTTCTCGACGAACTCCGTAAGTTGCCCCGAGAAGTCTGCAAGGTCCTTTCCGGACCGTCCCCGGAGTTTTCGGACGACGAGGTCGAGAGCCTGGATGTGGTTCGTCCCCTCGTAGATCGAGAAGATCTTGCTGTCGCGCAGGTACTGCTCGACCGGGTTGTCCTTGACGTAGCCGGCGCCGCCGTAGACCTGGATGGCGAGTTCACAAATCCGGAACGCCTGGTCCGAACAGTACGCCTTGACGATCGGTGTCAGCAGATCGACCTGCCCCTTGTGAAAGGCGGCGGCGTCGGGATCCTTCTCCGCAAGGGCGTTTGCCAGGTCCTGGTGGAATGCCAAGCGAACCACCAGAGCGCGCATGCCCTCTACTTTCGACTTCATCTCCATGAGCATGCGGCGGACGTCCGAGTGCTCGATGATGGGCACTCGCGGCGCAGTCGGATCCTTGAACGCCTTGACCGAACTGCCCTGCAGTCGCTCTCGGGCGTAGGCAAGCGCATTGAGGTAGGCGGTGCTCGCCACCGCCAGGCCCTGAACGCCGACGGCAATGCGCGCGCCGTTCATCATCTGGAACATCTGCTTCATGCCCACGTTCTCCTGGTCACCGACCAGGTACCCCTCGCAGGCGTCGTTGTCGCCGAAGTTCAGGACCGCCGTGGCCGACGCGTTGATGCCGAGCTTGTGCTCGATCGAGGCCGTCACGACGTCGTTCGGCTCTCCGAGGCTGCCGTCGTCGTTCACGCGGATCTTGGGAACGATGAACAGCGAGATTCCCTTGGTTCCCGGAGGGGCCCCCTCGACCCGCGCCAATACCATGTGCACGATGTTCTCGGCCAGGTCGTGGTCGCCGGCGGAAATCCAGCACTTCGTCCCGTAGATCTTGTATCGGTTGCCCTCGATGCGAACGGCCTTGGTCGTGAGCGCCCCGACGTCCGAACCCGCGTGGGGCTCGGACAAGCACATCGTGCCGGAGAACCGGCCGTTCATCATCGGCTCGAGGAAGAGTTTCTTCTCGCGCTCGAGGGCGAACGTAGCGATCAGCTCGAGCGCACCGTGCGTGAGGCCGGGATACATGTTGAACGCCACGTTGGCACCGCTCAGCATCTCCTGGAGAATCACGTGGACCGACGACGGCCCCTGGAAGCCGCCGTGGTCCATCGGCACCGGAAAGTTCGGCAATCCGAGCTCGTAGAGAGTCTTCCACGCCTCACGAAAGCCGTCGGGGGCCTTCACCTGGCCGTTCTCGAGCCGGCAGCCCGCGCGGTCCCCCGGGCCGTTTAGGGGACCGAGGACCTCGTTGCAGAACCGGTAACACTGGTCGATGACCGCGTCGCACTCCTCTCTGGAGAGGTGCGAATAGTAGTCGTACTCGAACAGTTTCTGGATCTCGAAATGCTCGTAAAGCGTGAACTGAAGGGACCTTAGGTCCGTCTTGAAAAAGTTGATCGCCGCTTCGGCCATGGCTTGTCGCTCTCCTAAGGGAATGTCGGCGCCGCCTGGGCGCCGCGCCATGTTGGTCGAGGCGCTGTGCGGTGGCAAACGCTCTGCCGCAGTGCGGCAAACGCCGCCGGCTCGGACTGTGAGCTGCCGCCGGCCGGGACTACGAGCCGCCGCGTGCCCGGATCAGGTCGCGGGTGATGTTCTTGTGGTGGCTCTCGAGCGTCCCGCCGCCGATCTCGTTGAGCTTGGCATCGCGCAAGAACCGCTCGACCTTGTACTCGCGCGTGTAGCCGTAGCCCCCGAGAACCTGCATCGCCGCATCCGCCACGCGCTTGGCCACCGGCGCTGCGAACAGCTTGGCGGCGTCGGTACCGACGCGGTTTCGGCATTCGGGCCCGACCTTTCCCGCTTCGTGATAGATCAGGCAACGAGCCGCCTCGGTCTCGCTGAAACTGTCGGCGATGTACTTCTGGATTTGTCCGAACTCGGCAATCGGGCGCCCGAAGGCCCGGCGCTCGCTGGCATAGTCGATCATCGTCTCGAGACACCGGTCGGCGATTCCCAGGCTGATCGCCGCCAGACACAGCCGCTCGATCTCGAGATTGCGCATCATGCACGTGACGCCGCCCCCTTCCTCGCCGAGGAGGTTGGCCGCCGGAACGATGCAATCCTCGAACACGAGCTCACACATCGTCGAGGCACGCATCCCCATTTTTTCGATCGGCGCCCCGGTCGAAAACCCGTCGAAGCCTCGCTCGACGACGAACGCGGTGATCCGGCCGTCGACCTTCGCGTAGGTCAGAACGTAATCGGCCTCGGGACCGTTCGTGATGAACATCTTGCGGCCGTTGAGAACGTAGTGGTCGCCTTCGCGCCTTGCTGTCGACGCCATCCCGAGCACGTCCGTCCCGGCACCGGGCTCGGTCATTCCCATCGCGCCGATTCGCTCTCCGGAAAGCACCCCCGGCAGAATTCGCCGGCGCTGCTCCTCGGTAGACGAATGGTAGAAATTGTTGACGAACAAGATTGCGTGCGCGAGGTATGCGAGCGCAAACCCGGGATCGCTTTTGGCGATCTCATGGTGAGCGATGACGGCGGCGACGGCATCCATTCCCGCCCCTCCGTCGGTGGCCGCCACCGTCAGTCCAAGCAACCCGAGCTCCCCGCAACGCCTCAACAGATCCGTGTTGAATCGACCGCGTTCGTCGTGCTCGTCGGCCTGCGGCTCGATCTCGTTTTCCGTGAAGCGGCGCACGGTCTCGCGCAGCATCGCGTGCTCGGGAGTGGGGTCGAAAAGGGAGCCCGCGGTGCTCACTGTTTCGCCTGCTCGCGGGTTTCTCCGCTCCGCGAAGTCTTACTCGTGCGCTGCGCGGAACCCGTCACCGAGTACGTCACGCGCGTGTTCGGCGGGACCGACTCCGTGAGCCATACGTTGCCGCCGATCACCGAGCCGGCACCGACGACGGTATCGCCCCCTAGGATCGTGGCTCCCGCGTAGATCGTCACGTCGTCCTCGATCGTCGGGTGGCGCTTGCGGTCCCGGATCAGCTCTCCGGCCGCGTTGCGCGGCAGCGACAGGGCGCCCAACGTCACCCCCTGGTATATCTTGACGCGGTCACCGATCACCGTCGTCTCGCCGATGACGACTCCGGTTCCGTGATCGATGAAGAAGCGTTTCCCGATCTGCGCCCCCGGGTGAATGTCGATCCCCGTCCGCCCGTGCGCGTACTCGCTCATGATGCGCGGAATCAGCGGAACGTCGCGTACGAAGAACTCGTGCGCAATGCGATAGATGCTGACCGCTTCGACGGCTGGATAACTGAAAATGACCTCCTCGATGCTCTTGGCGGCCGGATCTCCCACGTAGGCCGCCTCGACATCGAGAGAGACCGTCTCGCGGATGTCCGGCAAGGAAGCGAACACGTCGAGAATCGCTTTCTCGCTCCAGGCAACGTCCTCGTCGGACGGCTCGCCGTGTCCGACGCGTGCGTAGACGACCGCACGGGAAATCTGCAGGCACAGGATCTCGAACGCCGCATACAAGTGGTCTCCGATCGACTGCCGCAGATTGACGCGATTGAGCGGTCGCGTCGAGTAAAAGCCCATGTACAAGACGTGTTGCAGGTGACGCAACGCCTCGATCACCTGGCGCTGGTTCGGCAGCGCCGAGCTCTCGAGGTTGTCGATTCGGCGGCCTCCGTCGTAGCTGCGGGCGACCGCATCGATGATGGTCTCGAGACGCGCATGTGCCTGCTCGCTGGATTTCGTCATCGTTCGTCCTCTCGCTCGCCGGCCGAGCGTTCGTAGTATACCCCGATGCAGGCTTCCGTGGCGAGAGCGGACGAAGCCCCCGGGCTTGCCCTCGCTCAATCCCCCGAAGCAAGGCGTTCGAGCGGCGTTCCGATCAAGCGATACGTCGTCCAGCCGCCGACCGGCACCGCACCAAGAGACCGATAAAAGTCGATCGCCGGCTGGTTCCAATCGAGAACGGCCCATTCGAGCCGTGCGCATCCTCGCTCGACGGCAATGCGGGCGACACGGGCGAGGAGCGCGCGACCGAGCCCGCGGCCGCGGTCCGCGCGGCGGACGAAAAGGTCCTCGAGGTAGATCCCCGGCGCCGTAAGAAAGGTGCTGTAACTGTGAAAGAACAACGCGTACCCGGCCGGCCGGCCATCGAACTCGCCAATCAGCGCCTCGGCATAGCGACGCGGCCCGAACAGGTGTTCCTTCAAGCGGTCCGGATCGGCCCTCAACTCGGAGGTGAGACGCTCGTAATCGGCCAATTCGCCGATCATGGACACAATGGCCGAAGCATCCTCCGGGCGCGCCGGCCGCACCCGCGGAACCGATTGCACCGCGCGCTCAGTCACTCAGGACGCTGAACGTGATTCGTTCGGGCTGCACGTCCGTAACGCGCAGCCGCATGCCGAGAAGATCGATCGTCTCCGGCACTCTGGAGAACTCGAGATCCTGAACGTGTATGGGGACCGTCGGGGTTCCGCGCCCGAACTCACGATAGAAAAGGTGGTAGACCTGACCACGGTGGTCGTGGGTGACCCCTCGATACAAAATCTCGAATCCGCTGCCCGCTGCGTCCGCAGTCGTCACTTGTTCGCGCTCGTAGCGGAACAGCGGTGGTTCGGCCGCAAGAGGAACGGCCGTGTCGAGCAGCTCGATCGCTGCCGCGGGGCGCCCGCGCCCGTGCCACGCGAGGTAGCGTCCCGGCTTGAGGCGCCCCTTCTCGTCGGCGAGCACGTAGAGAACCCCGTCGTCCCCGTCGAACCGAACGGCATAGTACGCATCGCCGCCTTGACGCACGATGCCCGCTACACCGTGGCGATCCCCCGGCTGCCCGGCGGCATAGCGCAGCCGGCCTTCCCGGCACGGCTCGGGCGGTTGCCCCGTGTCCTTCGAGGCGGGTACCGCCGCCGAGACGCGGCCCGCTCGGCGCTGCACGCGAGCGCGCTTGGCCGCCGGGCAGAGCTGGTGAAACGGGCGAGCGACGACCGCCGCAACGACTCTCTCGACGACCTCGTAGTCGCGGACTTTGATCATCGGAGTCCCCAGTCCGGCCGTCATCGTCGATCCGAGTTCGTAGTTCTTCGTGTTCACCCTGCGCCTGCTCTCGGGTACCGGATCGAGAACGACCGCGCCCGGCACCGGCGCGACGGCATCGGTCCCGGGGATGCGCGCCGGCCTCGGCTTGCCCGTGCCACAACCGATCAACGCGATCACCGCCACGCACACCGGCAACCACCGATTGCGAATCGTCATCCTTCTCAGCCCTCCTTCAAGCAGCTCGCCTTCCATGATGGCGTTTTCCGGGCAGCTCAGAAAGCGCCCCGTCCATTTACTGGCTCTTGGCCGTCAGCCGGCCGGCCTCGTTGTGACGAAAGGGCTCGACGAACCGGGCCGCCAGGCAACCTCCCTGCGGTCCGTCGAGCTCCACCGCAAGCTCGGCCGGAGAAGCGAGCGGCAGCCCCGCCGTCTCGAGGCGCGGCCCTTTGGCCTTCCATTTCACGGCCTGCTTGGCAGCCTCGCCCGGACGCAAGTCGATACGAACCGTACCTCCGGCAACACCCAATGGATCCCTGTAGCGAAATCCGCCGGGCCGGCCGCTCCACGTGCTCCAGCCCTGTCCCGACGGTACGCCGGTGCCTGTGATCAACCGCTCTACACCGTTTTCGCGCGCGTACACACACAACGAGTAGGAAGTAGCAGCAACCGGATTGCCGTATCCGCCGGCACCAAGTCCGGGGCCCCTGCTCCATTTCCAGACCATCGTGCGGCCCCTGGCTTTCGCAGGCAGGCGCAGCCGCAGCTTCGAGCCCCCTGGAACCGACGGTAGCAGACACGCCGGATCCATCCACAGCGAGCCGGTGCATCGGCCCGCTCCATCGCAGGCGTCGCCGCGGCTGCACGCTTCCCCGTCGTCACACACCGACCCGGCCGGTTCGAACCCACACCCCGCGTCGCAACAGTCTCCGCCGACGGTGTTTCCATCGTCACACTCCTCGCCGGCCGTTACGACGGCGTTGCCGCAACGGGTCGTCGTGCAGTTCGCGTCGCAGCCGTCGCCACTCACCGCATTGCCGTCGTCGCACTCTTCGCCTGGTTCCACCACACCGTTTCCGCAGCTCACCTCGTCCGCACCGATGTCCACTGCACCGCCGGAAAGTCGGACGCCGCCGTCGAGATCGCGTTCGCCGGGGTCGGGAACCCAGTCCGGAGGACCGGCGTCGATCGCGGGGGAAGCGGCCGTCAAGTGGACGTCGCCGGCCCCCGCAAACTCCGGATCGGCGAACACCGAGGCGCCGTCTTGTCCGCTGCCCGCCTGCCAGGCGGCAAGCCCCGCATACGCCACGTCGTTCAGCACGAAGGCCGCGGACGCCGGGTCGCCGGGGAAAAAATACAAATTGTAGTCGAACGTGTTGCCGTGACTGCCACGATACGAGGAGAGGAAGCGGCCCTCGGGGCCGGCAACGACGAGGTTGCCGACGAACGAGTTGCCGGATGCGTACTGGATCCAAATCTCCGCTTCGCCGCCGCCCTGGCTGCCCGCGCGAAGGTTGTCGACCAACGTATTTCCGCGAAACACGTTGCCGTCGGCCCTACCTGCCGAGGCCGCGTAGCCACCGAAGGCGATGCCGGCCTTGTCGTTCGCCGTGACCACGTTGTTGCGAACGACGATTCCCGTCGCGACGATCCCCGAGTTCTCGGCACCCACTTCGATCCCCAAATCGCACTCGCTCACGAAGTTGTTCTCGATGACGATGTCACGACCACCGTCGACGTAGATGCCGGCGGCAAAACCGCCGCCGTAGGAAGACCGAGCGCGCAGCACGGTGTTGTCGCGCACGAGGCCGTTGCGGGCGACGAGTGCACGATCGGGCTGGATGTCCGTTTCGCCCCCGATCATGTCGATCCCGATGTTGTTCACGTCGCGAACGACGTTCCCGGAAATCTCGAAGTTCGTCACGTTGCCGTTGAGCGTGAGCGCCTCGCTACGCGCGGGCTGGCAGTCGTGGATGGTGTTGCCGGTAATGACGATCCCGTCGATCGGAGCGACATCGGTCCCGTACACGGTAATGCCCATCGCATTGCGGCCGAGCATATGGTGAATGTCGTTGTCGCGGATCTCGATGTCCGTCCCGGAACCGATCACTCGGATCGCCGAACCGTCCTTGACTCCGGTGTTGTTTCGGATCTCGAACCCTTCGACGCGAACATGACTCTTGGAATCGATGAGGATCATGTTCGCACCGGGCACCCCGGTTCCGTCGAGCACGGGATGCGCCCCGGCCGCCGCACGCAGAACCACCGGTCCGCCGGAGGCGTCTCCACCGTTCGTGAACACCAACTTTTCGAAGTACGTCCCGTCGGCGACTTCGACCGTGTCACCCGGTCCGGCAGCGTCGAGCGCAGCCTGGATGGTAGCGTAGGAGCCGGGAACGGTCAGAACGGCGGCGTGGGCGCTCGAAGCGAGGACGAACCACGCCAAGCACACATCGAGGACGGCGTTCGCCTGGCGACCGGCAAAGGACATCGGCGTTCATTGTTGCCCGCCCCCCGCCCTCTTGTCGACCGCCGAGTTATTCCCCGTTCGGGGGGGCGGTGGTGGCGACGAGCGCACCGTAGAGTTCCGGCCGGCGGTCGCGGAAAAAGCCGAACGAGGCGCGATACCGACGGACCTTCGCCAGGTCGAACGTCGCGACCCTCACGCCCTCCTCACCATCGCCGAGCTGTGCCACGATGTCTCCACGTTCGTTGGCGATGAACGAATGGCCGTAGAAGTGCTGTCCGTTCTCGGTCCCGGTCCGGTTGGCCGCCGCCACCGGAATCGCGTTGGCAACGGCGTGTCCGATCATGACCCGCTGCCATGGTTCGCGCGTGTCGAGTTGTGGCTCGGCCGGCTCGCTGCCGATCGCCGAGGGGTACACGAGCAAGTCGGCACCCGCGAGCACCATCGCCCTCGCTGCTTCGGGAAACCACTGGTCCCAACAGATTCCTACCCCTACGGATCCGTACCGGGTCTTCCAAACGCGAAAGCCCGTATCGCCGGGACGAAAGTAGAACTTCTCCTGGTAGCCCGGTCCGTCGGGAATGTGGCTCTTGCGATAGACGCCGAGCAGCTCGCCGCCGGCATCGACCATGGCGACGCTGTTGTAGTACGCCTGACCGTCCCGCTCGAAGAACGACACCGGCAAGACGATCTCGAGCTCCCTGGCGAGCTGGCGAAACCGCTCGACGGTCGGGTGGCCGTCGACCGGACGAGCCCGGTCGAACGCCGATTCGTCTTCCGTCTTGCAGAAGTACGGCCCTTCGAACAGCTCGGGCAGGACGACGATCATCGCTCCCTGCCCGCACGCATCGAAAATGAGCTCCTCGACCCGGGAAACGTTCGCTTCCGTGTCGTCCTCGAACGCCGACTGAACAACGGCGACGCAGACGGTGTTCTCTCGCGCCATCGTCACTCCTCCGGCAATCGCGGCTCTTGGCGGGTAACGCAGTGCCACGACCCCCCGCCGCTGAGCACGTGGAGGCTCGGCACACCGACCACCCGCCGGTCGGCGAAACAGGACTCGATCACCGCGAGCGCCCGCTCATCATACGGCGTTCCATAGACGGGGACCAATACGACGTGGTCGCCGATATAGAAGTTGAGATAGCTGGCCGGTGCCGGCCTTCCGCCGTCGTCTCGGACGAGCCCGGGAGAAGGAACCTCGACGACCTCGAGCTGCCGCCCACGCGCATCCCGCGCCCTTTGCAGCTGCCGGTGCAGTGCGCGCAAGACTTCGCGATTCGGTTCGGCCAGTGACGACGGTGTCATGCACGCCACCGTCCCCGGCCGGACGAAACGCGCTAGGGT